>NZ_RZRV01000015.1:0-128640 GCF_004023085.1 Mesorhizobium sp. M7A.F.Ca.US.010.02.1.1
ATCTCCCCCCTTGCGGGGGAGATGTCCGGCAGGACAGAGGGGGGTGTGAAGGAACGCAAACCTCTCAGATTGGCTCTGTTTTCCTTTTTTGCAGTTCTTCTCGCGGTCCTCCTTTCCACCCCCGCCTCCGCCGCAAAGATCGACGACCAGTTTCGCGCCTGGCTGCAGAACGACCTTTGGCCGCAAGCCAGGGCGAAAGGCATTTCCAAAGCCACCCTCGATGCCGCCTTCGACGGCATCAATCCCAATCTGAAGCTGCCCGACCTGGTCAAGCCGGGCGATAAGGCGACCACGCCGCAGAAGCAGCACCAGGCCGAATTCGGCTCACCCGGCGCCTATTTCGCCGAGAAGACGGTTCGCGCGGTGACGGCGGGCGGCCGGGCGCGCGAAGCCACCAATGCCAGGACACTTGCATCTATCGAAAAGCGCTACGGCGTGCCGGGCGAAGTGCTGCTGGCGATCTGGGGCCGCGAGACCGGATTCGGCGCGGCGAAGATGCCCTACGACGCCTTCGAAGTGCTGGGCACCAAAGCGTTCATGTCGACCAGGAAGGACTTCTTCCGCACCGAACTGCTTGCTGCACTCGAGATCGTCGAGCGCGGGCTGGCTCCGGTCGGCGCGATGAAATCGTCCTGGGCCGGAGCGCTCGGCCAGCCGCAATTCATGCCGACCTCGTTCCTGAAACATGCCGTCGATTTCGACGGCGACGGCCGCGCCGACATCTGGAACTCGACGCCGGACGTGCTGGCCTCGATCGCCAATTATCTCGTCCACTATGGCTGGGTAAAGGGCCGTGGCTGGGGTTTCGAGGTGATGGTGCCGGAAAGCGTTTCCTGTTCGTTGGAAGGCCCGGACCAGGGCAAGAAAATCTCCGAATGGGCGGCAATGGGCGTTAGGCGCGTCGGCGGCAAGCCGTTTCCAGCGAGTGAGATGAAGGCCGAAGGCTTCCTGCTGATGCCGGCAGGGCGCAGCGGTCCGGCCTTTATCGCCACGCCCAATTTCTACGTGCTGAAGCAGTACAACACCAGCGACCTCTACGCGCTGTTCATCGGCCATGGCGCCGATCGCATCGCCCATGGCGATTCGAATTTTGCCGGCAGCTGGGGCGCGGTCGGCGGGCTCCACCGTTCGGACATAGCCGCTCTGCAACGCGCGCTGGAAGCCAAGGGCTATGACGTCGGCAGCGCCGATGGCCTGCCCGGCTTCAAGACCCGCCGTTCGATCGGCATTTGGCAAGCCAAGAACGGCCGCGCCGCCACCTGCTTCCCTGACACCAGCCTGGTCGCGGCGCTGAGATAGCCGCGACATTCGCCAGATTATCCTCGATCGGCAGCCTCGATTGGCTGGCCGATGCGTCGACATCCCACCGGCCTTTCTGGCCCATTGAGCCATCGTATAAATGCTCGTTGCCCGCCACGAGGCTGCCGGATATGGTGTTGACCAACTGGACAAAAACCGCAACGGTAAGAGATCACTGGGGCCTTCTCCAGGCCCGAAAAGAATTGCACAACCCTGAGCCGGGAACTCAGGTCAACAAACAACAAAACAGGGAACAATCACGATGATGATGGAAAAGTTTGCTCTACGCTCTCGCTTCCTGCTGGCGGGTGCAGCCATGTCCGCGCTGCTTCTGGCCGGCGCGCCCGCCGGTGCGGTCACGCCCGCCGACACGCTGGTCGAAGGTTTCGCGATCGACGACATCATCTCCATGGATCCGGGCGAGGCGTTCGAGCTGTCGACCGCCGAGGTCACCGGCAACACGTATGATCTGCTTGTCCGTCTCGACCTCAGCGACACCTCCAAGGTCAAGGGAGACCTTGCCGAAAGCTGGACCGTCTCCGATGACGGCCTGACCTACACATTCAAGCTCAAGCCCGGCCTGAAATTCGCTTCCGGCAATCCGATCACCGCGGCCGACGTCGCCTGGTCGTTCGAACGCGCCGTCAAGCTCGACAAGAGCCCGGCCTTCATCATCGGCCAATTCGGCATCAGCGGCGACAACGTCGCCGAGAAGGCCAAGGCGGTCGACGAGACCACCTTCCAGTTCACCGTCGACAAGGCCTATGCGCCGAGCTTCGTGCTGAACTGCCTGTCGGCAACGGTTGCATCGGTGGTCGACGCCAAGCTGGTCAAGGAACATGTCGCTGCGGTGACGCCGAGCGCCGACTACAAATGGGACAATGATTTCGGCAATGCCTGGCTGAAGACCGGCTATGCCGGCTCCGGCGTCTTCAAGCTGCGCGAATGGCGGGCAAATGAGGTGGTCGTTCTCGAGCGCAACGATAATTACTACGGCGAGAAGGCCAAGCTTGCCCGCGTCATCTACCGCAACATGAAGGAAAGCTCGGGCCAGCGCCTGGCGCTCGAGGCCGGCGACATCGACGTTGCCCGCAATCTCGAGCCGAACGACCTCGACGCCATCGCCAAGAACGCCGATCTCATCTCGACCAGCGCGCCGAAGGGCACGGTCTATTACATCAGCCTCAACCAGAAGAATGCCAACCTCGCCAAGCCCGAGGTCCGCCAAGCCTTCAAATACCTGGTCGACTACGATGCGCTGAGCTCGACGATCCTCAAGGGCATCGGCGAAATCCACCAGACCTTCCTGCCGAAGGGTGTGCTCGGCGAATTGGATGAGAATCCGTTCAAGTTCGATGTCGCCAAGGCCAAGGAATTGCTGGCCAAGGCCGGTCTGCCCGACGGCTTCAGCGTAACCATGGACGTACGCACCGGTCAGCCGACGACCGGCATGGCGGAATCGATCCAGCAGACGCTCGGACAGGCCGGCATCAAGCTCGAGATCATCCCGGGCGACGGCAAGCAGACGCTGACCAAGTACCGCGCCCGCAACCACGACATCTATATCGGCCAGTGGGGCCAGGATTATTTCGACCCGAATTCCAACGCCCAGACCTTTGCCTCGAATCCGGACAACTCGGATGCGGGTAAGTCCAAGACGCTGGCCTGGCGCAACGCCTGGGACATTCCGGACCTGACCAAGGAGACGGAAGCAGCGCTGCTTGAGAAGGACGCCGGCAAGCGCGCTGACATGTACAAGGATCTCGAGAAGAAGATCCTGGACACCAGCCCCTTCGTCGTCATCCACCAGCAGCTGGAAGTGGCCGGCCTGCGCAAGAACCTCAAGGGCTTTGCCCTCGGCCCGAGCTTCGACAGCAATTTCGTCGGGCCGGTGTCCAAGGAATAGTGCTCGCGGACACGCCGCATGAGCACGGTTGAAAAGGAAGTGGCGGCGGGGCGCGGCAGCGCCCGTGCCGTCGCTATTGCATCATCGCTTGGCCGTTTCCTGGTCATCGCGATCACGACCTATCTTGGTCTGCTCGCGGTCACCTTCTTCATCGGTCGCGTCATCCCGATCGACCCGGTGCTGGCGGTGCTCGGCGACCGGGCGCCGGCCAATGTCGTCGAGCGCACGCGCCGCGAGATGGGCCTCGATTTGCCGCTGGTCGAGCAGTTCTACATCTATGTGAAAAATGCCCTGAACGGCAATTTCGGTGTCTCTGTGCTGACCACCAATCCTGTCATGACCGACATTCGCCGGGCGCTTCCGGCCACGACGGAACTGGCGACGCTGGGGACGCTGATCGGCGCGCTGTTCGGCGTACCGCTTGGCGTGCTGGCCGCGGTCAGGCGCGGCAGTTTCATCGATCAGATCGTGCGTATCATCGGCCTGATCGGCTATTCCGTGCCGATCTTCTGGCTGGGACTGCTGGCGCTGGTGCTGTTTTACGCCAAGCTGCAATGGGTTGCCTTCCCCGCGCGGCTCGACATCGTCTACGAATACACCTTTACGCCGATCACTGGCTTCTATCTCCTCGACTCTGCGATGCAGGGGCAGTGGGACGTTTTTTACGACGCCTTCCGCCACATCATCCTGCCGGCCTCGCTGCTCGGCTATTTCTCGCTCGCCTATATCAGCCGCATGACGCGCTCGTTCATGCTCAACGAATTGTCGCAGGAATATATCGTCGCGGCGCGCGCCAAGGGCCTGTCGGAAACCCGCATCATCTGGGGCCACGCGCTGCGCAATGCGGCGGTGCCGATGGTGACGGTGATCGCGCTCTCCTATGCCGGGCTGCTCGAAGGTTCGGTGCTGACCGAGACCGTCTTCTCATGGCCGGGCATCGGCCTCTACATCACCAACTCGCTGCAGAACGCCGACATGAATGCGGTGCTCGGCGGCACCATCGTCATCGGTTCGGTCTTCATCGCCATCAACCTTCTGTCCGACCTTCTGTATCGGGTCCTCGATCCGAGGACGAAGGTTCAATGAGCAGAGGTATTCCACTTTCGGGCCTAGAGCAGTTCACCGTTTCACGGAAACGGCTACCCGCTCTAACTCCTTGTTTTTACGCAATTCCGGACGGAAAACCGTTTCACACTTTTCCTGGAATTGCTCCAGCTGCGGCCAATCACCCCCACTCCGGCCCTTCGGGTCACCTCTCCCCCTGCCCGGGGGAGAGGAAAAGCCGGTCGCACGCTTCGCGCCTTTCCTCTCCCCCGTCGAGCGGGGGAGAGGTGGTCTGCGAAGCAGGCCGGAGTGGGGGTCGACAGCTCCAAGAGGCATCATCATGACCGCCTCCGACGCCCGTCCTCTCTCTCGTCGCGACTGGCTGCTCAGCGAGCGGCCGGCCTCGCGCACCCAGGCGAGGCTCGGCCGCGCCTATGTGGCGTGGCGGCGCTTTTCCGCCAACCGGCTGGCCTTTCTCGGCCTGCTCATTATCATTGCCTTGCTGATCGTTGCCGCCCTTGCCGGTGTGCTGGCGCCTTATTCTCCGACGTTCGGCGACCTGAAGAACGCGCGCCTGCTGGCGCCGAGCACCGAGCACTGGTTTGGCACCGACGATCTCGGCCGCGATATCCTGTCGCGCATCCTCTACGGCTCGCGCTGGACCCTTTATGTGGTCATCCTGGTCGCCATCATCGCGGCACCGATCGGCCTTCTGGTCGGCACGGTGGCCGGCTATGCCGGCGGCTGGACCGATGCCATCCTGATGCGCATCACCGACATCTTTCTCGCCTTTCCCAAGCTGATCCTGGCGCTGGCGTTTGTTGCAGCACTTGGCCCCGGCATCGAGAATGCGGTGCTGGCCATCGCCATCACCTCATGGCCGCCCTACGCCCGCATCGCGCGGGCAGAGACGCTGACGGTGCGCAATTCCGATTACATCAAGGCGGTGCAGCTGATGGGCGCCTCGCCCTTCCGCATCGTGCTGCGCCATATCATGCCGCTTTGCATTTCGTCCCTGATCGTCAGGGTGACGCTCGACATGGCCGGCATCATCCTGACCGCCGCCGGGCTCGGTTTCCTCGGCCTCGGCGCGCAACCGCCGCTGCCGGAATGGGGCACGATGATCGCGTCGGGGCGCCGCTTCGTGCTCGACCAGTGGTGGGTGGCCGGTGCGCCGGGCTTCGCCATCCTCATCGTCAGCCTCGGCTTCAACCTGCTCGGCGACGGCCTGCGCGACGCGCTCGATCCCCGCAGTGGTGACCAATGAGCAGGGAAACGAAGACGCTGCTCGAGGTCGACGATTTGCGCGTCACCTTCCCGACCCGCACCGGGCTGATCGAGGCGGTTCGCGGCGTCTCCTTCTCGCTCGGCCGCGAACGGCTCGGCATCGTCGGAGAATCCGGCTCCGGCAAATCGCAGACCGGCCGCGCCATCATGGGCCTGACGCCGCCGCAGGCGCGGATATCGGCCAACAAGCTCGCCTTCGACGGCATCGACCTGCTCAGCGTCTCGCCGCGCGAACGCCGGGCGCTGCGCGGCAAGCGCATCGCCATGATCCTGCAGGATCCGAAATACTCGCTCGACCCGGTGATGAGCATCGGCCGCCAGATCGTCGAAACGCTGCGCACGCATGAAAAGGTCGGCAAGGCCGAGGCGCGCGACCGCGCATTGGCCATGCTGGAGGCGGTGCAGATCCGTGATCCCTCTCGCGTCTTCAACCTGCATCCGCATGAAGTGTCCGGCGGCATGGGCCAGCGCGCCATGATCGCCATGATGCTGATCGCCGGTCCGGAAATGATGATCGCCGACGAGCCGACCTCGGCGCTCGACGTCACCGTGCAGCTTGATGTGCTCGGCATTCTCGACCGGCTGGTCAGTGAGCGCGGCATGGGGCTGATCTTCATCTCGCACGATCTGCGCCTGGTCTCATCCTTCTGCGACCGCGTCATCGTCATGTATGCCGGCAAGGTGGTCGAGCAGCTCAAGGCGTCCGAACTCGGCCATGCCCAGCATCCCTACACGCGCGGCTTGCTCAATTGCATGCCCAAGATCGGTGCCGACCGCCACCCGCTGCCGGTGCTCGACCGCAAGCCGGAGTGGGCGGCATGACTTCTGCGATTGCCGTCGACAGGCTGGAAGTGATCTTCGACCGTTTTCGCGCACTGAAGGGCGTCAGCCTCGACGTGCAGCCGGGTGAATCCTTTGGCCTGGTCGGTGAATCCGGCTCCGGCAAATCGACGCTGCTTCGGGCCATCGCCGGCCTTGCGCCGGTCGCATCGGGCAGCATCGCCGTCAACGGCAAGACGCTCGGGCCACGCCGCGACAAGGCCTTCTACCGCGAAGTGCAGATGGTCTTCCAGGATCCGTACGGCTCGCTGCACCCGCGCCAGACCGTCGACCGCCTGCTGCAGGAGCCGCTTGCCATCCACGGCTTCGCCGATGGCGAAAAGCGCATCCAGCGGGCGCTCGACGAGGTCGGGCTGGGAAACGGCTTTCGCTTCCGCTATTCGCACCAACTATCGGGCGGCCAGCGCCAGCGCGTGGCGATTGCCCGTGCCCTGATCCTCGAACCTTCGATCCTGCTGCTCGACGAGCCGACCTCGGCGCTCGATGCCTCGGTGCAGGCGGAAGTGCTCAACCTGTTGGAAGAGGTACGCAAGCGGCGCAAGCTGACCTTCCTGATGGTCAGCCACGACCTCGCCATCATCACCCATATGTGCGAGCGGCTGATGGTGATGCAAAGCGGCGGGGCGGTTGAGAACCTGGCGGCGGCGGATCTCGTCGAACGTCGCGTGACGAAGGACTATACTCGCAACCTGCTGAGAGCGAGCGACGGGTTTGTGAGAACCGCCTGAATTCGTCTTCCTGTGTGCAGAACCAACCGTCTTCAGGGATTCCGATGGAGGAATGGAAGTTTGCGGATCCGCCCAACCTCGCGGTGTTGTCGGACAAGAGCCTATTTAAACGTGGCGACTGGATCGCATACGTTGTGCATGAAGATGACGACGACGACAGCTACAACGACGAAGGTGGCAGTTGGCAATTCTACAGCAGCGACACTCGAGATTGGGATGAACGCGAGGTAATGCTCGTAGGCCTGCAAGAGGTGGTTCAACTGGATGAAACCATCGTGGAGTTGGCCGATTTGCCGAAAGGTTGGCATGCCTGGCGCACCTCAAAATCGTCGCCGTGGCAACGCGCCAAGTCACGCCCCGTACCCTCCAACGACAACGAATGACCCGGCAAAGCCTTAAGTCTGAGCTTGCACCGGTTCGCCGCTCTCCACGGGTAGCTCTTCCTGGGCTTTCGGCTCCTTGATCCTGAACCACGTCACATAAAGCGCTGGCAGGAACAGCAGCGTGATCGCCGTGCCGGCGATGATGCCGCCCATCATGGCATAGGCCATCGGGCCCCAGAACACTTCGCGCGCGATCGGGATCAGGGCGAGGCTTGCGGCCGCCGCCGTCAGCGCGATTGGCCGCATGCGGTGTTCCGTCGCCTCGATGACGGCCGCCCAGCGGTCCTTGCCTTCCCGGACGAGATCCTCGATCTGCACGATCAGGATGACCGAGTTGCGGATCAGGATGCCGATCAGCGCCAGCACGCCGAGGATGGCGACGAAGCCGAGCGGCGCGCCGCTCGGCACAAGGGCCGCCACAACGCCGATCAGGCCGAGCGGCGCCACCGCCACCACCAGGAACAGGCGCTGGAAACTCTGCAATTGCACCATCAGGATCGTCGCCATGACGAACAGCATCAACGGCACGACGGCGGCGATCGGTCCTTGGCTTTTGGCACTCTCCTCGACCGAGCCGGCGGTGGCGATCGAATAGCCCGGCGGCAGCTTGGCGGTGAAGGCATCGACCGAAGGCTTCAATTCGTTGACGACGGTGGCCGGCAGCACGTCGCCGACCAGTCCGGCGCGCACGGTGATGGTCGGGATGCGGTCGCGTCGCCACACCGTTGGCTGCTCCAGATCGTAGCGGAAGTTGGCGACGGCCGCGAGCGGGATCGCCTCGCCGGTACTGGTCGGCAGCTGCATGTTCTGCAAGGTTTCGATCGAGCCGCGTTCGGACCCACGCGAGCGCGCCACGACATTGATCAGGTAGGTGGCGTCACGCACCTGCGTGATGGTAGCGCCGCCGACGGTGCTGTTGAGCGCGCTGGCGATGTCGGAAGAGGTGATGCCAAGCTGGCGTGCCTTGTCCTGCAGTACGTCGACCCTCAGCACGCGTTGCGGCTCGTTCCAGTCGAAGGTCGGCGCGGCAAGCTTGGGGTTGGCGGAAATGATACCGGCGAATTGCTGCGCCAGCCCGCGCACCGTCTGGATGTCGGGACCGCCGACGCGATACTGCACCGGGCGGCCGACCGGGGGCCCGAGTTCGAGCGGCTTGACGAAGGCGTCGGTGCCGACGAACTCCTCGCGCAGCAGTTTTTCAAGCGCCGGCTTGACCCGGTTGCGGGCCGCGATGCTCTTGGTGACGATGACGGTCTGGCCGAAATAGGGGTTGGCCGGCTGCACGTCATAGGCGAGCACGAAACGCACCGCGCCCTGGCCGATATAGGACGAAAAATGGTCGATGTCGGGATTGCCGACCAGCGCCCGCTGCTCGAACCGCTCCATCTGGTCGCGCGTATCGGCGATCGAGGCATTCTGCGGCAGGTTCCAGTCGACGATCAGCTCCGGCCGGTCCGATGGCGGAAAGAACTGCTGCTGCACCAGCCCGAAGCCGGCGATCGAGCCGGCAAACAAAAGCACGGTGACGATGATGGTCAGCCAGTGATGGCGCACCGAGCCGACAAGCACGCGCCGGAAAAGCGAGGTGAAGCGGCCGGGCTGGTCGTGATGCTTGGTTTTCATCGTCGCCGGCAGGATGGTGACGCCGAGCAGTGGCGCAAACAGCACCGCCACGACCCATGACACCAGCAGCGAAACGGCGATGACCACGAACAGGGTGAAGGTATATTCGCCGGCGGCGCTGTTGTTGAGGCCGATCGGGATGAAGCCGGCGACCGTCACCAGCGTACCGGTCAGCATCGGAAAGGCGGTCGATGTGTAGACATAGGTCGCCGCCTTGCGCAGATTGTCGCCGACCTCCAGCCGCGCCACCATCATCTCGACCGCGATCATCGCGTCGTCGACCAGAAGCCCGAGCGCGATGATCAGCGCACCCAGGGAAATACGCTGCAGCGAAATGCCGAGATAGGCCATGACCGTGAAGGTGATGGCCAGCACCAGCGGGATCGACAGCGCCACGACGAAGCCGGCGCGCATGCCGAGGCTGATGAACGACACCGCGAGCACGATGGCGACCGCCTCGAACAGCGCGCGCGTAAAGCCCGAGACGGCCTCCTCGACAATGACCGGCTGGTCGGCCACCAGATGCACGCCGACACCGACCGGCAGGTCGGCCAGCACCTTGTCCATCTCCTTGTGCAGCGCCTCGCCGAATTCGAGCAGGTTGGCGTTGGGTTTCATGCCGATGGCGAGCCCGATCGCGTCCTGGCCGTTGAAGCGGAATAGCGCCGTAGGAGGATCGACATAGCCGCGCGTGATCGTCGCCACGTCGCTGAGGCGGAAGAAGCGGTCATTGACGCGCAGATTGATGGCGCGCAGGCTGTCCTCGGAGGTGAACTGCCCGCCGACACGCACGCTGATGCGCTCCGGCCCGGACTGAATGACGCCGGACGGCGTAATCGCGTTCTGCGCCTGCAGGCTCGCCACGATCGCTTGCTGGTTGAGGCCGAGGGCGGCGATCTGGCGGGTCGAGAATTCGAGATAGATCGCCTCGTCCTGGGCGCCGACCAGGTCGACCTTGCCGGCGTTGGGCACGGTCAGGATTTTTGTTCTGGCGTCCTCGACATAGTCGCGCAACTGGCGCGGCGTCAGCCCGTCCGATGTGAAGGCGTAGATGTTGCCATAGACGTCGCCGAAGCGGTCGTTGAAGAACGGTCCCTGCACCCCCTGCGGAAACTGCGCCCCGATGTCGTTGACCATGTTGCGCACCTGAATCCAGTTCGGCACGACATCGCGTGCCTTGGTGGTGTCCTTCAGGTTGACGAAGATGACGGTCTGGCCGGCCGTGGTGACGGACTTGGTGTAGTCGAGGCTGTCGAGTTCCTCGAGTTTCTTCTCGATACGGTCGGTCACCTGCTGCACGGTTTCCTTGACCGAGGCGCCCGGCCAGTTGGCCTGGATGATCATCGTCTTGATGGTGAAGTTGGGGTCTTCTTCACGGCCGAGATTGAGGTAGGAGAACACGCCAGCCACGACGAAGACCAGCATGAAATACCAGACCATGGAGCGGTGGTTGAGCGCCCAGTCGGAGAGATTGAAGCCTTTCATGAGGCGCCTCCCTCGAGCACTTTCACCTTCTGGCCTTCGCTCAGGCTGTGGACGCCCGCCGTGACGACACGCATGCCCGCGTCAAGCCCTTCGGCCACGGTGAAGATAACGCCATTCTTCGACGCGATCTTGATGTCGCGTGCGTTCACGCTGGATGTCTGCGGGTCGACGATCCACACTTTCGCGGAACCGTTCTTTTCGAACAGCGCCGACATCGGCAGTTCGATCGTCGGTGCCACCTTGGTCACGCGGGTCGCCGTCACCGTCGAGCCGAGCCGGAAGGCCTGTGGCGGATCCGTGAGCGTCAGCTTGACGCGCCGCGTGCGGGTCGAGCCCTCGGATTGCGGTGCGATCTCGCGCAGCTTGGCCCCGGTCTGGATCGTCGGCAGCGACTGCAGGATCACCTGGAAGGGCGTGCCGGCCTCAAGATCACCGGTCAATTGATCGGGAATGTCGACCACCGCCTCGCGCAGGTCCGAACGCGCCACGGTGACGATGGTCTGGCCGGGCGAGACCGTCTGGCCAACTTCGGCGCCCACCGCGGTGACGACACCGTCGAAATCAGAGAACAGCCTGGCATAGCCGAGTTGCTCCTGCGATTTGGCAAGCGAAGCCTTGGCCCGCTCGACACCTGCCTCCGCAGCTTTGCGCGCCTGCTGCGCGGCATCGAAGACAGCTTGCGTGGCGTTGGCCGAGGCGAGCAACTGGCGCTGCCGTTCCTCGCTGGCGGCGGCGTTGGCGAGCTGCGCCTCGGCATTGGACAGTTCCGCCTTGGCCGCCTGGAGGCCCAACTCCAGCGCGGTCGGATCGAGTGCCGCTATCGTCGTGCCCTTGCTGACGATGTCGCCGACCTGGACGTCGCGCGAGACGACCCGCCCAAGCAGGCGGAAGGCCAGGTCGGCGCTGACCTGCGGTTCGACGGATCCGGCAAAACCGAAGATTTGCGTGGTGCGCGGCTCGATCACCATCGACAGCACCGGTCGGATGATCTCTGGCGGCTTTTCCTCCGACTTGGAGCAGGATGCCAGCGCGCCGAGCATGAGCACGCCGAGCAGGATGCGTGGCGTTCGGCTCATTGGCCCGCTCCCGATATTTCGATCGTCTGTCCAGGGCTGAGCAGCTGTCCTCCAGCGGTGACGACGCTCTGGCCCGCGTCCAGCCCCTTGGCGATCACGACCGTGCCCGAATTGAACGCCAGCACTTCGACCGGCGCCATCGTCACCGCCTTGGTCGAGGGATCGACGATCCAGACCGCCGGCTTGCCGCCGCTGGACGTCAGCGCCTGCCAAGGCAGCAGGATCGCCTTCGCCGGTTTGGCGCTTACCGAGCCGATGACGGCTGCCCCCAGCGGCATGCCGGCGGGCGTGTCGGGAATGGCGACTTTGACCCGGATCGAGCCCGAAGCCGGGTCGACCGCAGGCGAGATTTCGCGGACCTTGCCCGTCGCCCTGACCTGCGGATCGGACAACAGCGTGATCGTCACCGCAGGCGATGCCGGTGTCTTGGCGATCAGCGTCTCCTGCACGTTGAATACCGCGTCGCGGTCCCAGTCCTCGGCGACGGTGAAGACGGTTTGCGCGGCTTGCACCACTTGGCCGGTTTCGACTTGGCGGGCGGTAATCACGCCGGCGGCACCGGCCTTGAGTTCGGTGAAGGACAGGTTTTGCTGGGCGTTGGAGAAAGCGCTCTGCGCGGCATCGACGCTGCCTTGTGCCATCTTCAGGGCCTGGTCCGCGGCGTCATAATCGCGCCTGGTGGTGAAACCCTGGGCGAGCAGCGTCTTCTGCCGTTCGAAGGCGGCGGCGGACTGGGTCAATTGCGCCTGTGCCGCGTCGAGATCGGCCTGCGCCGAGCGCAAATCGGATTCCTGCTCCTGCGGATCGATCCGGGCAAGCACCGTGCCTTGATCGACATGCTGGCCGACATCGACAAACCGTTCGGCGACGCGACCGCCGACCCGGAACGACAGATTGTTCAGCGTACGCGCCGCGATCACCCCGGTCAGCGAGGTCCTTGGCGCATAGTCGGCCATCGCCACCGTTTCGGTGCGCACCATGATCTGCAGTTTCTTGTCCACCGCTTCCTGCTTCTGGCAGCCGACCAAAAGCAGCGCAGCCGTGCAGGCGAAAAGCGCCGGGGCGGCTGGAAAAGACAAAAGACCGGGAGCTTGGACCGACGGCTGCGAGACGGGCGAAGTCACGTTCCTGCTCATGGGCTCCCCCGGCCGCGGCGGCTCGCTGGTCGCGATGCCTCGTGGACATCCAGAGGATAGTCGATCCCCGGGAAAAGGAAACCGGTCTCGTACGTGTATCGCCTGACTGGTTAAGCGCCGGGATCTGCCCACCGCAGGCCCAATCGCCTGCCGGTGGTGCCGACTTGAGGAAAACGTGAAATAAGGTCAGAAGATGTCTCAACGGCATCAAACAGGACGGGCGCCGGCCCGGTGAGGGATACGATGAAGAATTCAGCCATTTCCGAACGCAAGAACCAATCGATTTCCCGCGGTGTCGGCATGACCACGCAGATCTATGCCGACCGGGCTGAAAATTCGGAAATCTGGGATGTCGAGGGGCGTCGCTATATCGATTTCTCGTCGGGCATCGCCGTCGTCAACACCGGGCATCGCCATCCCAGGGTGATCGAAGCGGTCAAGGCACAACTCGACCGCTTCACCCACACCTGCCACCAGGTGGTGCCCTATGAGAGCTATGTGCGCCTGGCCGAACGGCTGAACGGCATGCTGCCCGGCAAGTTCGAGAAGAAGACGATCTTCGTCACCACCGGGGCGGAGGCGGTAGAGAACGCCATCAAGATCGCCCGCAATGCCACCGGCCGTCAGGCGGTCATCGCCTTCGCCGGCGGTTTCCATGGCCGCACCTTCATGGGCATGGCACTGACCGGCAAGGTCGTGCCCTACAAGGTCGGCTTCGGCGCCATGCCGGGCGATGTCTATCATGCGCCGTTCCCGGTGCCGCTGCACGGTGTCTCGGTCGCCGACTCGCTGGCGGCGCTCGACCGGCTGTTCAAGGCCGATGTCGATCCGGCCCGCGTCGCCGCCATCATCATCGAGCCGGTTCAGGGCGAGGGCGGCTTCTACGACGCGCCGCGTGACTTCCTGGTTGCGCTGCGCAAGCTTTGCGACCAGCACGGCATGCTGCTGATCGCCGACGAAGTGCAGACCGGCTTTGCCCGCACCGGCAAGATGTTTGCGATGGATCACCATGAGGTGGCCGCCGACATCACCACCATGGCCAAGAGCCTTGCCGGCGGTTTCCCGCTGGCGGCGGTCACCGGCCGCGCCGAAATCATGGATGCGCCCGGGCCCGGCGGGCTCGGCGGCACCTATGGCGGCAGCCCGATCGGCGTTGCCGCCGCGCACGCCGTGCTCGACGTGATCGAGGACGAAAACCTGTGCGACCGCGCCAACACGCTGGGCGCAAGGCTGAAGCAGCGGCTGCAGTCGATCCGCGACGACGTGCCCGAGATCGTCGACATCAGAGGCCTCGGCTTCATGAACGCGGTCGAGTTCAACGACGTCAAGAAGGGCCTGCCGTCGGCCGAGATCGCCAATGCGATCCGGTTGAAGGCGCTCGACAAGGGCCTGATCCTGCTGACCTGCGGTGTCTACGGCAACGTCATCCGCTTCCTGGCGCCGATCACCATCCAGGACGAAGTCATGAACGAAGCACTCGACATCCTGGAAAGCTCGATCCGCGAAGTCTGCGCCGCCTGAACTTCTACCTCCCCCCTGTGGGGAGGTCGGACCGAAGGTCCGGGTGGGGGCCTCGCACAGACCCCCACCCCGCTGCTTCGCAGCGACCCTCCCCACAAGGGGAGGGTAAGCGGGGGCTAGCCCGCAGCCCTGGCAGGCTCATCCTGCTGAAACGCGGCCAGCGCCGCCTTCAAACCGTCAGGTCCCTCAGCAACCGTTTCCTGCGTCGGCGAAAAGCCGGCGCCGAGCATCTTGCGGCCAAGCATGTGGTCGCCGGGGCGGTTGACCGATTCGATGCCGAGCAGCCGGTCGCCGGCATAGTGGTAGATCGAGAATTTGTTTTCGGGCAGGTCGCCCAGCACGACATGGCTGTCGCCGCCGGCGGTCAGGCCGACCATCTGCAATTTCATGTCGCCGATGTCCGACCAGAACCATGGCACCGCCGAATAGGCGTCGGTGTGGCCTGATATCGTGCGCGCGGCAAGCCGCGCCTGATCGGTGGCGTTCTGCACCGATTCCAGCCGCACGTCGCCGCCGGTGAACCAGTGACGGTAGGAGGCAGCATCGCCAATGGCGAGAATCTCCGGCATCGACGTGCGCATCTGATGATCGACGCGGATGCCGTTGGCGATGCCGAGGCCTGCAGACTGCGCCAGTTCGACATTCGGCATGGCACCAATGCCGACGATGACCATGCGCGCCGGCAGCCTTTCGCCTGACGAGGTGATGGCGGCCGTGACATGACCGTTTTCGCCATCGAGCCTGGCGATCGAGGTGCCGGTGAGAATGCGCACGCCTGTCGCTTCCAGCCGTTGCCGGACGTGGCTCGCCACCACCGGCGCCACGGCGCGGCCGAGTAGCCGGTCCACGGCCTCCACCACTGTCACCGTGCGGCCGGTGGCCCGCAGTGTGGCTGCTATCTCCAACCCGATGAAACCGCCGCCGAGGATGACGATTTCGTCGCTTTGCGCGCTGAGGTCGCGGATCAGCCGCGCATCGGCCAGCGAGCGCAGCGACAGCACACCGGACAGGTCGGCACCGGGCAGCGGCAGCGTGCGCGGGCGCGAGCCTGTCGCCAGGATCAGATGGTCAAAGGCCAGCGCACCACCGCCGGCAATATCCAAACTGCGGCGTCGGGTATCGATCCGATCGATCCTGACGCCAGGCCGGTAATCGATGGCGCTGCCGGTGTAAAAGGCCTCGCCGCGCAAGGGTTGCGGCTTGGCCTCGGCATCCTTGATGAAAGTCTTCGACAGCGGCGGCTTGTGATAGGGAAGTTCGTCCTCATCCCCGACGAGGATCACCGGCCCGTCATAGCCGTCTTCGCGCAGACTGGCGGCCGCTTGCACGCCCGCATGACCCGCGCCGACAATGACCACACCGTTCTTCATCGCATTCCAATCCCGCTTCTATCCTAGGATGTCTCGCCAAGTGGCAATTGTCTGGTGCCGCCGCAAGAGAGCTTTTGCGGGTCGCACCCGGAATGGCAGCTGTCAATCGTACAGTTCAACGGCAAGACCGGTGCAGAAAGACGCATAAGTTGACAGTCGTAGTTTAGAATAATTCTAAACTGTTGTTTCAATTGACTTTTCCTACGGATTGTCATTGACATCCGACGATGTCGCAGCTTTATGGAAGCTCGCGCGTCAGCGCATCCCTTTAATGTCTGGGCCTTGAACCCTTTCGATTGGAGGCATTTTGGTGTCTTTCTTCCGCGAACCGCGCGCTAGCGCGGCATCTCTTGCGCCCAATGGCCCGCAGATGGCCTGGCGCCGGTTGCTGTGCGCGCCGTTTACAGAATTTCCGAGAAACTGGAGAGTGATTATGACAGCACGATATGGCAGCAGGCTTGCGGCGATCGGCGCCACTGCCCTGCTGACGGCGGCGGTATTCGTGTTGCCGGCAAAGGCGGAAACCGATGCAAAGGCCGTCATCAAGACCTATTCCGACATCGCGCTCGCCAAATATGAGGATTCGCTGACCACCGCGCAGGCGCTCGACAAGGCGGTCGACGCGCTGCTCGCCACGCCATCGGCGGAAACCCTCAACGCTGCCCGTGACGCCTGGAAGGCATCGCGCGTTCCCTACCAGCAGACCGAGGTCTACCGCTTCGGCAACAAGATCGTCGACGACTGGGAAGGCAAGGTGAATTCCTGGCCGCTGGATGAAGGTTTGATCGACTACGTCGCCAAGAGCTACGGCACCGAATCGGACGCGAATGCGCTCTACACGGCCAATGTGATCGCCAACAAGGAGATCGAGATCAACGGCAAGAAGGTCGATGCATCGAAGCTTTCGCCGGAATTCCTCTCCGGCACGCTGCAGGGAGCCGGCGGCATCGAGGCCAATGTCGCCACCGGCTACCACGCCATCGAATTCCTGCTCTGGGGCCAGGACCTGCATGGCACCGGGCCGGGTGCCGGCGAGCGCCCCTATACCGACTACGACCTCCAGAACTGCACCGGCGGCAATTGCGATCGCCGCGCCGAGTACCTGAAATCGGCCAGCGACCTTCTGGTTTCGGATCTTCAGGAGATGGTCGGCAACTGGAAGGAAGACGGCGCCGCCCGCAAGGCTCTCGTCGATGGCGAGCCGAACACGGCGATCTCGACCATCTTCACCGGCATGGGCTCGCTGTCCTACGGCGAACTGGCCGGCGAGCGCATGAAGCTCGGCCTGCTGCTGCATGATCCGGAAGAGGAGCACGATTGCTTCTCCGACAACACGTACAATTCGCATCTCTACGACGCCATCGGCATTCGCGCGGCCTATCATGCGAGCTACACGCGTCTCGACGGCACCGTCGTTTCGGGTCCCTCGGTGGCCGATATGGTGAAGGCGGCCGATCCGGCGATCGACAAGGAACTGTCTGACAAGCTCGATGTTTCGGTCGCCAAGATGGAGGCGATCAAGGCGCGTGCACTGGCCGGCGAGGCCTATGACCAGCAGATCGCCGAGGGCAACATTGAGGGCAACGCCACCGTGCAGGCGGCGATCGATGCGCTGATCGATCAGACCAAGTCGATTGAGCGCGCCGTCGGCTCCTTGAAGCTCAGCACCATCGCCTTCGAAGGGTCCGATAGCCTCGACGCGCCGGACAAGGTGTTCAAGTAAGGGTCGCAAGACAGGTGACTGATCCGGGAGCCGGAAAACCGGCTCTGGAACGGCCTCCGCTAGAAAATCAAGCCACACGGCGCGGGAGACGCCGTCAGCCAGCCGAGCAAGCCAATGCTGATTTGTCATTGCAATATCATCACCGAGAAGGAGATCGAGCAGACGATCGTCGGGCTGCTGGACCAGGATCCCTGGCAGCTGATCGTGCCGGCGAAGATCTATCATGCCATGCAAAAGCGCGGTCGCTGTTGCGGCTGCTTCCCAAATGTGGTGGAAACGATCATTCGGGTCACCGAAAATTACCACGCCCGCTCGGAGGCGAGCGGCGTGGATGTCGTTTCACACCTGGATCGCGTCAGAGGCCTGCGCGTCCAATACGGGAGCAGAATTCATGAAAGGCGATCCGCAGATCATCGAGCGGCTTAACGAGGCCCTTTTTCTGGAACTTGGGGCTGTCAATCAGTACTGGGTGCATTTCCGCCTGCTCGAGGACTGGGGATACGCCAAGCTGGCAAAGAAGGAGCGGGCGGAATCGATCGAGGAGATGCACCATGCCGACAAGCTCGTCGCCCGCATCATCTTCCTCGAAGGCCATCCGAACCTGCAGTCCGTGGCGCCGCTGCGCATCGGGCAGAACGTCAAGGAAGTGCTCGAATCCGACCTTGCCGGCGAATATGACGCACGTACCGCCTACAAGCGCTCGCGCGAAATCTGCAACGACGCCGGCGACTACGTGACGATGAAGCTGTTCGAGGAATTGCTGGCCGATGAGGAGGGTCACATCGACTTTCTCGAGACGCAGCTCGACCTGCTTGCCTCGATCGGCGAGGAGAAATACGGCCAGCTCAACGCCGCATCGGCGGACGAGGCGGAGTAAGGGCATGCGGGAATGCGGCGCCTGCTAGAATTCGTGCGCCGCTCGCGGCGGGCCGACGGCTCGCCGCTCCCTGAGAAGACGCCGGCCGGATTGGCGCGTCGGCGCTGTGTCGTGCTCGTGTTTGCGCTTGCCTCTTCGGCGATGGCCGGTGATCTTCAGCCGGCCGGGCTCGCCACCACGCGCACCGACCTCAATGCGAAGGATCAGGCGCGCGTCATCGCCGTCACCAGGCCGACCATGGATTTTTCCAGGCCAGAGCAGTTCGAACTGATGCAAGGTGGCGCCGGCACGTCCCGAAAGGACGTCAGCCGCGATTCCTTCTCGCAATCCTCGGCCAACATCACCTTCGAGGAAGAGGGCGACTTCAAGCTCGGCAATGCCCTTTTCCGCAAGAACTGGGTGTCGTCGCCATCCTCGACGCAGGCTTCGGACGGGCTCGGCCCGCTGTTCAACGAACGTGCCTGCCAGAACTGCCATCTGAAGGATGGCCGCGGCCGCCCGCCGCAAGGCGACGCCGGCACGACCTCGATGTTCCTGCGGCTGGCACGGGAGGCCAGCAACGCGGAAGAGAGGGCAGCGATTGCCGAACACAAGGTGCTCAACTTCCCCGACCCGGTCTACGGCACGCAATTGCAGGAGCTCGCCGTACCCGGTCTGCGCGGCGAAGGTGGGATGCATGTCGACTACCAGGAACGTAAGGCGGAGCTGACGGACGGCACCGTGATTTCCTTGCGCAAACCGAGCTATTCGGTCGTCGACCCTGCCTATGGACCACTCGACCCGCGCACCACGCTGTCGCCGCGACTGACGCCGCCAATGATCGGCCTGGGCCTGATCGAACAGATCGCGCCGGCTGATATTCTCGCCCACGCCGATCCGGACGACAGGGACGGCGACGGCATTTCCGGCAGGCCGAACATCGTGCGCGATAGCTTGAGCGGGGAACTGACGCTCGGCCGCTTCGGCTGGAAGGCGCAGACCGCGTCGATCCGCCAGCAGGCAGCGGATGCCTTTGCCGGCGACATCGGCATCTCGACGCCCGAAGAGCCGAAGCATTGGGGCGATTGCACTGCTGCGGAGGCAAAATGCATCGCCATGCCGAACGGCGTGCAGCAGCGTCTTGGCCCGGTCGAGGCGCCGCCGCCGGTGATGGATCTCGTCACCTTCTATTCGCAGAACCTGGCCGTGCCGGCGCGCCGCGACCTCGACACGCCGCAGGTGCTCATTGGCAAGAAAATCTTCTACGAGATCGGCTGCATCGCCTGCCATACGCCGAAATTCGTCACCCGTCGCGGCACGGCCCACAAGGCGCAGGCCTTCCAACTGATCTGGCCCTATTCCGACTTCCTGCTGCACGACATGGGGCCTGATCTGGCCGACGGCCAGGCCGTGGGAGATGCGACGGGCAATGAATGGCGCACGCCGCCGCTGTGGGGCATCGGCCTGACCGAGACGGTCAACGGCAATTCCTTCTTCCTGCATGACGGGCGCGCGCGCAGCTTGACCGAGGCGATCCTGTGGCATGGCGGCGAGGCGCAGAAAGCGCGCGACCGCTTTGCCGCAGCCAATGCGGCCGACCGCAATGCGCTGCTCAAATTCCTGGAGGCACTGTGATGTTCAAGCGCTCTGCATTGTTTCTCGTTCTTCCGCTGGCTCTGCTGGGCGTCGTCCCGGCGTCGGCGGCGGTCAAAGCCTCCGACATCATCCAGCGGGCGATCGATGGCTTTGTCCGCCCGGCCTATGCCGGCCTGCATCAGCATGCGGAAGCCTTGACGAAAGCGATGCACAAGCTCTGCGAAGCGCCCTCGCAAGGAGAACTCGATGCCGCACGCGCCGAATTCTCCGCCACCGTCTATGCCTGGTCGTCAGCCGAAATCATCGCCTTCGGACCGATCAAGGAGAACAACCGGCTGGAACGCATGCTGTTCTGGCCGGATCGCAAGAGCATCGGCCTGAAACAGGTACAGGCGGCGCTGTCCGACAAGGATCCGACCGCGACCGATCCGGCACAACTGGCTGGCAAGAGCGTTGCCATGCAGGGGCTGGGCGCGCTCGAATTCGTTCTTTACGGCGACGGCGCCGATGCACTTGCCGGCAAGGATGATCCCTACCGCTGCGCTTATGGCACTGCTGTTGCCGGCAACATCGAAACCATGGCCGGCGAGGTCAGCGCCGCCTGGAACAAGCGGGACGGCTTTCCAGCCCTTTGGGCCAATCCGGGGACGCAGAACCCGCTCTACCGCGACGGCAACGAAGCGGTGACCGAACTGGTCGGCGTCTTCATCAATGAGCTGGAAATGGTCCGCGACGTGCGCCTGAAAGGGTTTTTCGGCGGCAAGCCGGATGCGGACAAGCCGAAACAGGCGATCTACTGGCGCTCGCAAAACACCACCAATTCGCTGGCTGGAAATCTCTCCGGCATCGACACGCTGTTCCAGGCCTCGAAGCTTGGCGACGCCCTGCCGCCCGATGCGCGCTGGATGGCCCAATCGATCCATATCCAATTGGTCAACGGTGTCGCCACCGCAAAGTCCATTCAGGGCCCGATCGACAAGGCGCTCGCCGATCCGACACTGCGTGACAAACTCGACCATTTCGCGCTGATCACCTCCAGCCTGTCGACCTTGATCGGCACCAGGTTGACCGCTGAATTCGGCCTGACCGCCGGCTTCTCGTCGCTGGATGGGGACTGAGCATGACCTTGAGATTGGCCGAAACGCCCATAGCTTCGTCATCCTGGGGCGAAGCAAGGAGCGAAGCGACGCAGCGCAGACCCCGGGATCCATGCCGCGACTTCAAAGCGCTGCCGCGGTCCAGAATTTTGCTCCGTTGCACCCGACGGTCAAGGTCACGGCATGGATCCTCGGGTCTCCGCGACGGAGCTTCGCTCCTGCTCCGCCCGTGGATGACGAAGTTCCGGAGGCGTCGGCCAACTTCCAATGTCTGCGATGGATCATTCCAAGAATCGGTAGGTGCCAAGCGTCAGCTCCGATCCGTAATAATCACCGTGTCCTGGAGCGAGCCAGTGCAGGGGAGGATAGTCTCTTGAAAACCTCCCTCATCGATCGCCGCGATTTCCTGAGGGCTGCGGGTATCGGCTTTGCCGCGGCAATGGCGCCGTCGGCCTGGGCAACGACGCTTGCGGCCGACGCCGTCTTCGCCACCGCTTTCGTCAAACGCGACGGCAGCTTTGGCGCTGCCGTCCTGTCCGAGGCCGGCAAGCTCCTGCATGCGATCGACCTGCCCGATCGCGGCCACGATGTCACCTTCGATCCCATATCGAAACGCTCGGTGGTCTTCGCGCGTCAGCCCGGCACCTTCGCCGTGGTTTTCGATCACTCGGGCCGTGACGCGCCGCTGACCATCGCCAGCATCGCCGGCCGGCATTTCTTCGGCCATGGCGTGTTCTCGCCCGACGGGGCGCTGCTTTATGCCACCGAAAACGACTTCGAGAATGCTGCCGGCGTCGTCGGCGTCTACGACGCGCGGGCGAAATTCAGCCGCATCAGTGAGTTCCCGACCTACGGCATGGGTCCGCACGAGCTTCTGCTGCTGGGCGACGGCAGGACGATCGCTGTTGCCAATGGCGGCATCGAGACCCATCCGGATTACGGCCGCGCCGAGCTCAACATCGCCACCATGAAGCCGTCCTATGTGCTGATAGACCGCGTTACCGGCTATGTCATCGAGAAACACGAATTGCCGGCCGCACTGCATCAGCTGTCGATCCGCCACATGGACACCGATCCGGCCGGAAGCGTCTGGTTCGGCTGCCAGTACCGGGGACCGGGCAGCGATCGTCCATTGCTGGTCGGTCGCGCCGCGCGCGGCAAGGATCTGCAGTTGCTCGACATGCCGCAGGACGTTTTGTCCGGCTTCCGCAACTACATAGGCTCGGTCGCGGCCAATCGGGCTGCCGGAACCGTCGCCGTTTCCTCGCCGGAAGGCAACTCGCTTGTCGTGATCGATGCGGCCAGCGGCCGGGTCGTTGCGAACAGCGCGTTGGTCGAGGTCTGCGGCGTGGCCCCCGATGGAACCGGCTTCATGGCCACCACCGGCGCCGGCGAGATCGTCGAGGGCAGCGGCGCGACACGCTCCGAACCGGACTATGTCTGGGACAACCACATGCTGCGCATCGAACAGGCCGCATAGTCTACCAGCGAAGCCGTTTAACGAATTATGCACTATCCCCTTGCGGTGGCGGGCCGTGGCGGGCACAGGGAATTGTTTTTCGAACCGGTTGCCTCATGAAATTGCTTGCCATCGACTGTGCCGCCAACCTTTGCGCCGCTTGCGTCTATGATGCTGTGGCGAAGCGGGAGCTTGGCCGCTCGGTGCTCGATCTCGGCAAGGGCCATGCCGAGCACCTGATGGCGGTCACAGCCGAAGCGCTGGAGGCAAGCGCAACCGACTATGCCGGTCTTGGCGCCATTGCCGTCTCTGTCGGCCCCGGTTCCTTCACCGGTCTGCGGGTCGGCGTCTCGACCGCGCGTGGCCTGGCGCTGGCGCTGAAGATACCGGCGATCGGGGTGACGACCCTGGAGGCGCTGGCCGCCGAAGCAGCAGCCGCATTTCCCGGTCGCGCCGTGCTGGCGGCGCTCGATGCCGGCCGTGAGGAGATCCACGCCGCCTTTTACGACGAAACGTCAGCCTTGGCTTACGGTCCGGCCGTGGCCACGCTGGCTGACGTGGTGGCCATGGCGATGGAAACGTCTCCGGTGCTTGCCGGCACCGCGGCAGCGCTCATCAGCGCATCGGCCGGGCGCGAATTTGATGTCGGCCCTCGGACAGCCACCGCCGACATTGTCACCTACGCCCGCCTGGCTGCCGCCAAGGGCGCAGGCGAACGGCCGAAACCACTCTATATGCGCGGCGCCGACGCCAAGCCGCAGGCTGGCTTTATTCTATCAAGGCAAGAAAGATAAATGCGCATACCTTTTCTCCAACCACGCCGCCGGGACTACGCGCTCGAGCCGCTGAGGATCGCCGACAGTCCGGCGGTCTCGCTGCTGCATCGCGAGGACTTTGTCCGCCCCTGGACCGATGGCGAATTCGCCGCCCTGCTCGAACAGGACACCGTGTTCGGCTATGCCGCGCGCGAAACCGGGCAGGGCTCCAAGCCGCCCGTCGGCTTCGTGCTGGCGAGGCTTGCGGCAGGCGAGGGCGAGATCCTGACCGTCGCGGTGGCGCGATCGCATCGTCGCCAGGGGTTGGGCTGGCAATTGATGGACGCGGTGTTGCGCGAACTGCACGCGCAGCGCGCCGAAGCGCTGTTCCTCGAGGTCGATGAGACCAATGTCGCGGCGATCGCGCTTTATCGTCGGCTGGGCTTCCATGAGGTCGGCAAGCGGCCGAATTACTACAGATCGGCCGAACACGGACCGACCGGCGCGCTTGTCATGCGCCGCGATCTTCGCTAGCGACACGGCCGGGATGAGGCGATGATCAAGAAAATCAGGATTTTCCTGGCGCTGGGCCTCGTTGTCGCCGGTTCGCTGGTCCTCGTGCCGTTACAGATCCTGTCGATGAAGACCGGCTGGTGGCCGGAAACCTTCATCCTCAAGATCTGGCACAGGCTGATCGTCAGGGCGCTCGGCATGCGCATCCATGTCAAGGGAACGCTGTCCGACAAGCGCCCGCTGCTGGTTGCGTCCAATCACATCTCCTGGACCGACATCATGGTGCTCGGCTCTTTTGCCGACGTAAAGTTCATCGCCAGGGCGGATATGGAAGGCTGGCCGCTGATCGGCATGCTGTCGAAGCTGCAGCGCACCGTGTTCATCGAGCGCGAGCGCAAGCGATCGTCGGGCGACCAGGCAAGCGAGATTGCCAGCCGCATGGCCAAGGGCGATGCGATGGTGCTGTTTGCCGAGGGCTCGACCGGCGACGGCAATATGGTCCTGCCGTTCAAGAGCACGCTGTTCGGCGCCGCCTCGATGGCGATTTCCGAAGGCGCGGCGGAACAGGTGTTCATCCAGCCGGTGGCGATCGCCTATACGCGTCTGCACGGCGTGCCGCTCGGCCGCCGGCATCGCCCGCTTGCCGCCTGGATCGGCGATGAGGATCTGATGCCGCATCTCAAGGTATTGCTCGCTGAGGGCGCGCTCGACGTCGAGGTGCATTTCGGCGAGGCAATCGCCTTTTCCAAGGGTTCGAACCGCAAGGAGACGTCGAAACTGATGGAAAGCCAGGTGCGTGAGATGATGCAGGCGGCGCTTGCCGACCCGCGGCCGAGCCGGTAGCTCCGGCATGCCCTTGCTGGCGCGCCGAGAATCGTCTGTTTTTTGTCACGGAAAGGCGTTAGAAGCCGCCTTATGGACTTGAACACGATAGAAAGCGACGACATCGGCACTACGGCTGGACAGCCGGCGGTGCTTCCCGCGGCAGCGAGAAAAGTCTTCATCAAGACCTATGGCTGCCAGATGAATGTCTATGATTCACAGCGTATGGCCGATGCGCTGGCTGCCGACGGCTATTCCGCGACCGATGCCATTGGCGAGGCCGACCTGGTGTTGCTGAACACCTGTCATATCAGGGAGAAGGCGGCCGAAAAGGTCTATTCCGAGCTCGGCCGTATCCGCGACATGAAAGCCGAGCGTGCCCTGGCCGGCCGTGAGATGCTGGTCGGCGTCGCCGGCTGCGTGGCGCAGGCCGAAGGCGCCGAGATCATCCGCCGTTCGCCTGCCGTCGACCTGGTCATCGGTCCGCAGACCTATCACCGGCTCCCGGACGTGCTGGCGCGGGTGCGCGGCGGCGAAAAGATCGTCGAGACCGACTACGCCATCGAGGACAAGTTCGAGCATCTGCCGCAGCCCAAGCGCGCCGAGGTCATCAAGCGCGGCGTCACCGCCTTCCTCACCGTGCAGGAAGGCTGCGACAAGTTCTGCACCTTCTGCGTTGTGCCCTACACAAGGGGCTCCGAAGTCTCCCGGCCGGTGGCGCAGATTGTCGCGGAGGCTGAGCGCCTGGCCGAAGCCGGCGTGCGCGAAGTGACGCTGCTTGGCCAGAACGTCAATGCCTGGCATGGCCGGGGCGAGGCCAAAGGGGGCAAGACCGAGGAGTGGGGCCTTGGCCGCCTGCTCTTCAGGCTGGCCGAAATCCCCGGGCTGGCGCGTCTGCGCTACACCACCAGCCACCCGCGCGACATGGATGACGAACTGATAGCGGCCCATCGCGATCTGCCGGCGTTGATGCCCTATCTGCATCTTCCGGTGCAATCCGGCTCCGACCGCATCCTCAAGGCGATGAATCGCCGGCACACGGCGAGGGATTATCTGGCGCTGCTCGACCGTATCCGTGCCGCGCGGCCTGACATCGCGCTCTCCGGCGACTTCATCGTTGGCTTCCCCGGCGAGACAGAAGCGGATTTCGAGGCGACGATGGAGTTGGTGCGTCAGGTGAATTACGCCTCGGCCTTCTCGTTCAAATATTCGCCGCGCCCCGGCACGCCGGGCGCCGAAATGTCCGATCATGTGCCCGAAACGGTCAAGGACGAGCGCTTGCAGCGGCTGCAGGCTCTGCTTGTGAAGCAGCAGCAGGATTTCGGCTTGAGCCTCGTTGGAAGCACCATCGACACGCTGATCGAGAAGCCCGGCCGTCAGGCTGGCCAGAAGGTTGGCCGCTCACCTTGGCTGCAGCCGGTTATTGTTGATGAAAAGGCCGGCGAAATCGGTGACATTATCCAGGTGCGAATCACGAAGACGGGCTACAATAGCCTGTTCGCCGAATTGGCCTGAGGGTCTCGGCAGATGAGGAGAGACGGTTGAGCGCAGCAGAGCTGAAGAACCTGCCCCCGGTACCGGCATCTGGGGCTTCTGACATGGCGCACATCGTTCTGACTTTCGACAACAACAAGCTTGCCAGCGCCCTTTATGGTCAGTTCGACGAAAACCTCGCCAGGCTGGAGCAGAAGCTTGGCGTCGACATCCGCTCACGCGGCAACCAGCTGACCATCAAGGGTTCGGCGTCGGCCGCCGAGCAGGCGCGCCGCGCGCTCGACAATCTCTACGGCATTCTCCAGAAGGGCGTCGATATCGGCCAGTCCGACGTCGATGGCGCCGTGCGCATGGCGATTGCCGCCGACGATCAGCTGACCCTGCCGACGCTGGAGCGTAAGGGCAAGGTTTCCGCCGCCCAGATCGCCACCCGCAAGAAGACGATCTATGCCCGTTCACTCAACCAGGACGCCTATATGCGGGCGCTGGAACGGTCGGAACTGGTGTTCGGCATCGGCCCGGCCGGCACCGGCAAGACCTATCTGGCGGTGGCGCATGCGGCGATGCTGCTCGAGCGCGGCATGGTCGAGCGCATCATTCTCTCGCGGCCTGCGGTCGAGGCCGGCGAACGGCTGGGCTTCCTGCCCGGCGACATGAAGGAGAAGGTCGATCCCTATCTGCGGCCGCTCTATGATGCGCTCTACGACATGATGCCCGCCGACAAGGTTGAGCGCGCCATTGCCGCCGAAGTGATCGAGATCGCGCCGCTCGCCTTCATGCGCGGCCGCACGCTGGCGCATGCCGCCGTCATCCTCGACGAGGCGCAGAACACCACGCCGATGCAGATGAAGATGTTCCTGACGCGTCTGGGCGAAAATTCGCGCATGATCGTCACCGGCGACCCGACCCAGATCGACCTTCCCTCCAACACCAAATCGGGCCTGGTCGAAGCCTTGCGCGTGCTGGACGGTGTGGCGGGCGCGGTCACCGTGCGCTTCAACGACGGCGATGTGGTCCGCCATCCACTGGTGGCGGAAATCGTCAGGGCCTACGACCGGGACGCCAAGCTGGCGCGCGGCCTCGGCGCCGAGAATTGATGTTGACGATGCGGCTTCATGCCTGAGGACATAATATCCGGCGACGGGAATGTTCCCGTCGACATCGACATATCGGTTGAGGCGGGCAACTGGCCCGACGAGGTAAGCCTGACGCGGCTGGTCGATGGCGCGGTCAAGGCGGCTTTTGCCGAAACCGGCGTGGCGGGCCGTTCCGAACTCAGCCTCGTTTTTACCGACGACGCCCATGTCCAGCTCCTCAATGCCGGCTGGCGCGGCAAGGACAAGCCGACCAACGTCTTGTCTTTCCCGGCTTTTCCGTTTGCGCAAGGCGGTCCGTTGCCGCCGATGCTGGGCGACATCGTGCTGGCCGCCGAAACGGTCGCCCATGAAGCGGCACTGGAAGACAAGCCGGTCGAGAACCATATCACCCATCTCGTCATCCACGGCCTGCTGCATTTGCTGGGCTACGATCACGAGACCGAGGCCGAGGCCGAGGCGATGGAAGCCGTCGAACGCGCGGCGCTTGCAAGGCTTGCCATTCCCGACCCCTACGCGTAACTACATCTGATCAATTGACCGGACGACGATGAACGACAAACCAGAGACTGCCGCCCGCCCCGACGCCGGCAGTGCGAACAAGGCTTCCGACACGTCGGAAGAGGGATCAAGTCCGAGTACCGTTACGTCTGGCGCTAGCAGTACCTCTGCTGCTGCCGGTGCTGGCAGCGCTGCCAGCGAGACGTTGCCTGCCGGTCCCTCACTGTTCGACCGCGTTCTGGGCCTGTTCAGGCAACGCAACGGAACCAGCCTGCGTGAGGAAATTGCCGGCGCGCTAGCCGAGACGACGAGCGATGCCGGCGCCTTCTCGCCCGGCGAACGCGCCATGCTCAACAACATCCTGCGGCTGCGCGAAGTGCGCGTCGAGGACGTCATGGTACCGCGCGCCGACATTCAGGGGGTCGAAATCACGACGACGCTCGGCGATCTCCTGGGCACTTTCGAACAATCCGGCCATTCGCGCATGCCGGTCTATTCCGAGACGCTCGATGATCCGCGCGGCATGGTCCATATCCGTGACGTGCTGGCCCACATCACCAAGATCGCGCGCGTCAAGAAGGGCCGCACGACCAGGAAAACCCCCGCTGCCACGGTTCTCGATCTTGCCCAGGTCGACCTCGCACGCACCATTGGCGACCTCAATCTGATCCGCCCGGTGCTGTTCGTGCCGCCGTCGATGCTTGCCTCCGACCTGATGGGCCGCATGCAGACGACGCGCACCCAGATGGCGCTGGTCATCGACGAATATGGCGGCACCGACGGCCTCGCCTCGCTGGAAGACATCGTCGAGATGGTGGTCGGCGACATCGAGGACGAGCATGACGACGACGAGCCGATGATCACCCAGAGCGGCGACGGCGTGTTCATCGTCGACGGCAAGGCCGAGATCGACGACGTCGCCAAGATGATCGGCGGGGATTTCGCCGCCGGTGAACATGGCGAATATGTCGACACGATCGGCGGCATGATTTTCAACACGCTTGGCCGTGTTCCGGCCCGCGGCGAGGTGGTGCAGGCCATACCCGGCTTCGAGTTCCACGTCCTCGACGCCGATCCGCGCCGCGTCAAGCGCGTGCGCATCGTGCAGAGCCAGAAGGGTGAGCGCCGCCGGCGCGCCACCGCGCGCACCGAACAGGCGTAAGCATGATGCCGAAAAGTTGCAGACTTTTTGGATGAACATCATGCGGCAAAACCAGGGCTTAAGCATGATGCCGAAAAGTTGCAGACTTTTCGAATGAACATCATGCGGCAAAACCAGAATCCAGGCGCTTAGGGATGGCGGTCGAGGACCCCTTCAAGCATCCAAGTCTGGGGTCCGGTGTTTTCTATAAGGACCCTCGTGCCGCGCTGGACTGGCTGGAAGCAGCCTTAGGCTTCGCGCGCAGCATGGTGGTCAGCGATGCCGAGGGAAACTCGTCCATGCAGAGATGCGATTCGGCGACAGCTACATCATCGTAGATTCCGAATGGAGCGATTATGTTGCCAGCCCGGCTTCGGTCTTGGGCAAGAACACGCAGTCGATCTATGTCAGGCTGAAGCGCGGCCTGGATGCGATTGCGAGCAGGCGCGGGCGGTCGACGCTGATATAATCCAGGAGCCGGCGGATCAGTTCTACGGCGAGCGCCAGTATCGTGCACGCGACCCCGAAGGCCATGTCTGGACCTTCACGCAGACCATCCGTTCGGTTCCGCGCGAGGAGGCCGAGCGGCTGGGCGGCGTCCAAATCGAGGGTTGGCACCGGTAGGGCAGGGCCGAAGCTGTGCATCTCAGCCAGCCCATCCGCCGTTTGGAGCGCGGAGCGCAGCCTGTTAAATCTTGTGTCCTGATTCGCGACTCGGAAGTATGCATGGAGCGCCTCACCGGCCGGATAATTCTGCTTTGGGGTTGGCGGCGTGCGCTCGTGGCGTTTCTCGCAGGCGCTTTTGCCGTGCTTGGGCAGGCGCCTTACGATTTCTTCGCCGCCTGTTTCGTCTCGTTTCCGCTGCTGGTCTGGCTGCTCGACGGCGCCACCGGCGAAGCTTCCGGCAGCCTGTTCCAGCGCCTGCGGCCGGCTTTCGCCGTCGGTTGGTGGTTCGGTTTCGGCTATTTCCTCGCCGGCCTCTGGTGGATCGGCTCGGCGCTGCTGGTCGAGGCCGACAGTTTTGCCTGGGCGCTTCCCTTCGCGGTGGTCGGCATTCCTTTCATGCTCGCCTTTTTCTACGGCTTTGCGGCAATCGTTGCCCGGCTGCTGTGGAGCAACGACATTGGCCGCATCGCCGCCCTTGCCTTCGGCTTCGGCCTGGCGGAATGGCTG
This sequence comes from Mesorhizobium sp. M7A.F.Ca.US.010.02.1.1, assembly GCF_004023085.1. Taxonomy (NCBI): domain Bacteria; kingdom Pseudomonadati; phylum Pseudomonadota; class Alphaproteobacteria; order Hyphomicrobiales; family Phyllobacteriaceae; genus Mesorhizobium; species Mesorhizobium sp. M7A.F.Ca.US.010.02.1.1. The sequence continues at coordinate 29,923 of NZ_RZRV01000015.1, forward strand.
CGCGATTTCCTGTTCACCGGTTTTCCCTGGAATGCCGTCGGCTACGCGGCCATGCCCGTGCCGCTGCTGATGCAGAGCGTCTCGGTGACGGGCATGATCGGCATGAACGCGCTCGCGGTGTTCGTCTTCGCATTGCCGGCACTGCTGGCGGCACGTCGGCATCTGCGCCTCGGCGCGGCACTGTTTGTCGTGCTCGCCGCCGCCCATGTCGGCTTCGGCTATGTCAGGCTTGCCGCTCCCGAACCGCCAGCTTCACGCAGCCTGGATGTCCGCATCGTCCAGCCGGCCGTTGACCTGTCGGAAAAATGGGATGCCTCGGTGCGCGACCGCATCTTCGCGGTCCTGATGGGGCTCTCGGCCAAGGCGCCGGACCCAGGCCATCAAAAGCCGCAACTGATCTTGTGGCCCGAAACCTCGGTGCCGTTCCTCTTCACCGAGCGTCCGGACGCATTGACGGCGCTGGGGGACATGCTCGGACCCGGCCAGATGCTGATTGCCGGCGTCGTTCGCGAGGAAGGCGGTTCGGCCGCGAATGCCGACAGCCGTTACTACAACTCCGTGGTGGCGATCGACGACAAGGGTGAAATCGCTGACGCCGTCGACAAGGTTCACCTGGTGCCGTTCGGCGAATACCTGCCTTTCGCCGATCTGCTCCAGCGTTTCGGCATCGAGCAACTGGTTGCCGGGCCGATGAGTTTCGCGGCCGGCAATGAGCGCCACGCCATCACGCTGCCCGATGGCATCCGTGCGCTGCCATTTATCTGTTATGAGGTGATCTTTCCCGATCTTGTGGCAGTTGACGCTGCGTCAGCGCAGCTTATTGTGAACGTTACCAACGATGCGTGGTTCGGCGACACGCCGGGTCCGTATCAGCATTTCAGGCAGGCCCAGATCCGTGCGGTGGAAAATGGATTGCCATTGGTGCGTGCTGCCAACAACGGCATCTCGGCCGTCGTCGATCCGCGCGGGCGCATCGTCGATGCGCTTGCGATCGACGCACGCGGCGCCATCGACGCCCACATACCGATTTCCGGACAGGCGCTCATATCTCCCGGCCAACGGCGCATTAACGGAATGCTGATCATGTTGCTGTTTGCCGTTGGGGCAGCGCTGTTGAACGTAAGGCAAAGGCTACGGGTGAATTGACAGCCAACACATTAGAAACTCATACTGTAAGTGCCTGAAAATTTCTCGAAGCCGGTGGATCGTTCTGTTGGGGCAGTTGCCTCCGGCTTTGTTTGGGCAGGAAAAAATAGAGAAAGCCGAAAAAATTCGGCGAGGAAAAAATGACAGAAGACAACAAGAAGAAACCGAATCCGATCGACATCCATGTTGGCAGTCGCATCCGGCTTCGCCGTAACATGCTGGGAATGAGCCAGGAAAAGCTGGGAGAAAACCTCGGCATCACATTTCAACAGATTCAGAAATATGAAAAAGGCACCAACCGCGTCGGCGCCAGCCGACTGCAGGCGATAGCGTCCATACTCGGCGTGCCGGTCGCCTTCTTTTTCGAGGATGCGCCCGGCCAGGAGCCCGTGGCGGGCCGTGGATTTGCCGAGGACGCGTCGATGGCTTTCGCCGTCGAATTCTGCGGCAGTCCCGAAGGACTCCAGCTCAACCGGGCCTTTGTCAAGATCGCGGATGCCAAGGTGCGCCGCAGGATCATAGACCTGGTCAAGTCCCTCTCCACCGACGATCCCGACTGATCGGCAATCACGCCAGGACTGGCGGCGTCTTGCCGCCGGTGGCACAAGATAACTGCATCGACATTCATGCCAGAACCGAAGCACCGCTTGACGAGCGGCGCTTCGCCCCGCTAACACGTGGCGCGCCAAAATCGGCAGCCTGCCGATCGTTTTTCAAGAGGGGACACCCGTGACGCGGCAGAACTACTTCTTTACCTCGGAATCCGTTGCCGAGGGCCATCCCGACAAAGTCTGTGACCGGATTTCCGACGAGATCGTCGATCTGGTGTATCGCGAAGCCAAGAAGACCGGCATGGACCCGTGGAAAGTCCGTGTCGCCTGCGAGACGCTGGCCACCACAAACCGTGTCGTGATCGCCGGCGAAGTGCGTGTTCCCGACACGTTGCTCAAGCGGGACAAGGCCGGCAATATTCTCAAGGATGCCGCCGGGCATTCGGTCGTCAATCCGGCCAAGTTCAAATCGGTCGCCCGCAAGGCGATCCGCGAAATCGGCTACGAGCAGGCCGGCTTTCATTGGAAAACGGCGAAGATCGAGGTTCTGCTGCACGGCCAGTCGCCTGACATCGGCCAGGGCGTCGACAACGCCTCCGACCGTCAGGGCGAAGAGGGTGCCGGCGACCAGGGCATCATGTTCGGTTACGCCTGCCGCGAGACGCCGGATTTGATGCCGGCGCCGATCTACTACAGCCACAAGATCCTCGAGCTGCTGGCTGCCGCCCGTCACGAAGGCAGCGGTGAAGCCGGCAAGCTCGGGCCGGATGCCAAGAGCCAAGTCACCGTTCGCTATGTCGACGGCAAGGCCGCCGAGGCGACGCAGATCGTGCTGTCCACACAGCATCTCGATGCGAGCTGGGATTCGAAGAAGGTCCGCAAGGTCGTCGAACCCTATATCCGAGAGGCGCTGGGCGACCTCAAGATCGCCGACGATTGCATGTGGTACATCAATCCGACCGGCAAGTTCGTCATTGGCGGGCCGGACGGCGATGCCGGACTGACCGGCCGCAAGATCATCGTCGACACCTATGGTGGTGCCGCACCCCATGGCGGCGGCGCCTTCTCCGGCAAGGACACCACCAAGGTGGATCGTTCGGCGGCCTATGCGGCGCGCTACCTGGCCAAGAACGTCGTGGCGGCGAAACTCGCCGACCGCTGCACCATCCAGCTTTCCTACGCCATCGGCGTTGCCCAGCCGCTGTCGGTCTATGTCGACTTGCACGGTACCGGCAAGGTCGACGAGGCAAAGCTCGAGGACGCGTTGCGCACGGTGATGGATCTGTCGCCGTCGGGCATCCGCCGTCACCTCGATCTCAACAAACCGATCTACGCCAAGACGTCGTCCTACGGCCATTTCGGCCGCAAGGCCGGCCGTGATGGGTCTTTCTCCTGGGAAAAGACCGATCTCGCCAAGGCACTCAAGGACGCGGTCGCCGCCTGACAGCGGCACCGCAAAGTCCCGCCATGGATCCGAAGGACAGACCAAGCCGCGCGACCGAAGCCTTTTTCGGTCGCCGGCGCGGCAAGACCATGCGCCCGCAGCAGGCGGCCGCGCTGGAAAGCGGCTTCGGCACATATCGGCTCGATCTGGCGGCCGAGCCGCCGGCTGATCTGCACACTCTGTTTGAAGCCGATGTTAGCGCGGTTCGCCTCGAGATCGGCTTCGGCGGCGGCGAACATCTCCTGCATCGCGCCACCGAGGCGCCCTCGATCGGCTTTATCGGCGTCGAGCCGTTCGTCAACGGCATGGCCAAGATGATGATGGCGGTGCGCGAGAAACCGCTCGCCAATCTGCGGGTCTATGACGACGACGCAACAAGGCTGCTGGACTGGCTGCCGCAAGCCTCGCTCGACGGCATCGATCTGCTCTACCCCGATCCCTGGCCGAAGAAGAAACACTGGAAACGGCGCTTCGTCAGCCCGGTCAATCTGGAGCGGTTCGCGCGTGTGCTGAAGCCTGGTTCAAAATTCCGCTTTGCGTCCGACATCGACACCTATGTCAACTGGACCCTGCTGCATTGCCGCGCGCATGGCGCGTTCGCATGGCAGGCTTGCGAGGCGGCAGACTGGCACCGGCCTTATGATGGTTGGCCGGGCACCCGTTATGAGGCCAAGGCCATTCGCGAGGGACGGCGGCCGGCCTATCTTACCTTCATTCGGAAATAGGCTCGCGGTCTTAGAGCAATTCCAGGAAAAGTGTGAAACGGTTTTCCGTCCGGAATTGCGTCAAAGCTAGAAGCGGCGGCCGATGCGATCGAAGGCGGCAGGCTCGACGCCGAGGTTGCGCAGGTCGTCGGCGCGCGGCCTGCGACCGGCTTCCACGGCCCGTGAAGCGGCCACGGCGCTGCCGAATACGGTGAAGAAGTCGCCTATTGCAGAAAATATCTTGCGATTGCTCATGATCATGTCCTTTCGCGCACGTGTGACCCACGGCCATATTTGTGCAGCGCAACATAGGTAGGTGCGTTTCGGCGCCAATCCCATGGGGGTCGCCGCATAGGCGCCATGCACCCCATGCAACGCTGGCGCGGGCCGCCTCGATGGCGGCGTTGCCCGACCAGCATAGCGGGCTTGAAACACAGGCCATGATCGTTTATATCAGCCTCAAATTCTTGGTCGGTATGACGAAGAGTGGGTCCACCCGGTCCCGCTCTTTTTTATTACCTGCCGATAACTTGGTAGAACGACAGGGCTTCAATGACTGCAACGGCAAGCGAGGGCGACGATCGCATCATCCGCGAAAGCGGCATCGATGCGCGCATCGCGCTGATCGTCCAGCCGGTCCTGCGTGGCATCGGCTTCCGCCTCGTGCGGGTGCATCTGTCGGGCCAGAACGGGCTGACGCTGCAGATCATGGCCGAACGCGAGGACGGCACCATGACCGTCGAGGATTGCGAAGAGGTCAGCCGCGCGGTGTCGCCGGCGCTCGACGTCGACGATCCGATCGAAAAGGCCTATCATCTTGAAGTCTCGTCGCCCGGCATCGACCGGCCGCTGGTCCGCAAATCGGATTTCACGACCTGGACGGGTCATCTGGTGAAGATGGAAACATCGATCGTCGTTGCCGACCGCAAGCGCTTCAAGGGCAAGATCGCCGAAGCCGGCGAAGACGATGTGCTGATCGAGCGCGACAAGGCCGCCTATGGCGAGGAGCCGACGGTGCGCGTCCCCTATGATGCGATTGCCGATGTGCGCTTGATCCTGACAGACGATCTTATCCGCGATGCCCTGTCGAAGGACAACAGGGCGCGCAAGGAAGCCAAGAAACGCCGCGGCGAACCGGACGACGACGAGTCGGGTGCGGAAGCGGACGCCACGGAAGAACACGAACAGGAACTATGATTGAGCTGCCGGGCGCAAAGGTCCGGCAAACAGGCTCGGGAGAAAAACGATGGTTGTAAGCGCCAACAGACTTGAATTGCTGCAGATCGCCGACGCGGTCGCGCGTGAAAAGTCGATCGACAAGTCGATCGTCATCGCCGCCATGGCCGATGCGATCCAGAAGGCGGCGCGCTCGCGTTACGGTCAGGAGACCAACATCCGCGCCGACATCAACCCGAACACCGGCGAGATGAAGCTGCAGCGGCTGATGGAAGTGGTTGAGAAGGTCGATGACTACGCCACGCAGATCGCCATTTCCTCGGCTCGCGAGCGCAATCCCGACGCTCAGCTCGGCGACTTCATCGCCGAACAGCTGCCGCCCATGGATTTCGGCCGCATCGCCGCCCAGTCGGCCAAGCAGGTCATCGTGCAGAAGGTCCGCGAGGCCGAACGCGACCGCCAGTATGACGAGTACAAGGACCGCATCGGCGAGATCGTCAACGGTACCGTCAAGCGCGTCGAATACGGCAACGTCATCGTCGATCTCGGCCGCGGCGAAGCGATCATCCGCCGCGATGAGCTGATCCCGCGCGAGAACTACAAATATGGCGACCGCGTCCGCGCCTATGTCTACGATGTGCGCCGCGAGCAGCGCGGCCCGCAGATCTTCCTGTCGCGTACTCATCCGCAGTTCATGGCCAAGCTGTTCACCATGGAAGTGCCGGAAATCTATGACGGCATCATCGAGATCAAGTCGGTCGCCCGCGACCCGGGTTCGCGCGCCAAGATCGCCGTCATCTCGCGCGACAGCTCGATCGATCCGGTCGGCGCCTGCGTCGGCATGCGCGGCAGCCGCGTCCAGGCCGTCGTCGGCGAATTGCAGGGCGAGAAGATCGACATCATTCCGTGGTCGCCTTCGGCGGCGTCCTTCATCGTCAACGCGCTGCAGCCGGCGGAAGTCGCCAAGGTCGTGCTCGACGAGGATGCCGAACGCATCGAAGTCGTGGTTCCCGACGACCAGCTGTCGCTGGCCATCGGCCGCCGCGGCCAGAACGTGCGCCTGGCTTCGCAGCTGACCGGTTGGGATATCGACATCCTGACCGAGGCCGAAGAATCCGAGCGCCGCCAGAAGGAATTCGTCGAGCGTTCGTCGCTGTTCATGGAAGCCCTCGACGTCGACGAGATGGTCGGCCAGGTGCTGGCCTCCGAAGGCTTCACCAGCGTCGAGGAAGTCGCTTATGTCGATTCCGGCGAGATCGCCTCTATCGACGGTTTCGACGAGGACACCGCTTCGGAAATCCAGACCCGCGCCCGCGAATATCTGGAGAAGATCGAGGCCGAGCACGACGACAAGCGCAAGGCGCTCGGCGTTTCGGACGAATTGCGCGAAATCCCCGGCGTCACCACCGCCATGATGGTGACGCTTGGCGAGGACGGCGTGAAGACGATCGAGGATTTCGCCGGCTATGCCGCCGACGACCTGACCGGCTGGAAGGAACGCAAGGACGGCGAGACAAAAGTCTATCCGGGCGTGCTGGCCAATCATGGCGTGACCCGCGCAGACGCCGAACAAATGGTTCTGGCCGCCCGCCTCAAGGCCGGCTGGATCACCGAAGACGAGCTTGCAGCCGAAGAAGTCTCGGCTGACGAAGCCGTTGGTGCGTGAGGTGAAACCGCATCGCACCGAACCCGCCCTTGGACGAGATGAACGATCGCACCTGCATCGTTACGCGCAAACAAGCCGAACCGGATGATCTGATCCGGTTTGTCGTCGGCCCGGATTCGGCCGTCGTTCCCGACATCAAGAGAAATCTGCCCGGCCGCGGTTGCTGGGTGAGCGCCGACCGCCTACATATCGACAAGGCTGCGGCGAAGAACCTCTTTGCCCGCGCCTTCAAGGCACAGGTGGTCGTGCCGCCCGATCTTGGCGGCATGATCGACGGGCTACTTTCCAGGCACGCTCTGGGCATGCTTGGTCTTGCCCGCAAGGCAGGCGCAATTTCGCTTGGTGCTACCAAGGTCGAAAGTGCTGTCCGCGGTGGATTGGCGCTTTTCGTGCTCCACGCGACCGAGGCGTCCGACGACGGCGTGCGCAAGATCAGCCAGGCGCGACGGGCGACAGTCCATCTCGGCGGGCCCGCCATCCTTGCCTACAAACTTTTCTCCGAGGCCGAGTTGAGCTTGGCATTGGGGGGTACAAATGTGATACATGCTGCCGTTCTCGCGGGAGACGCGGGCAGGGCGGTCCAGAAGCGCATGGTTGCGCTCGACCGGTATCGGGGCGGTTCCCCGGACGATCTGGCAATGCTTGCGGCTGTTGCTGACGAAGATGATGCCGCAGAGGATATGGAATGAGCGATACGAAATCGGGTGACGACAATACGCTGAGTGTGACGCCGAAGAAGACCTTGACGCTGAAGCGCCCCGGTATGGAACAGGGCACTGTGCGCCAGAACTTCTCGCACGGCCGCACCAAGCAGGTCGTCGTCGAAACCAAGAAGCGCAAGTTCTCGATGCCCGGCGACAAGCCGGAGCCTGCTGCCGCCCCCGTCTTCACACCGAAGCCGGCGGTCGTGGCCGCGCCCGTCGTCGTGCCGGAAGCACCGAAGGCGCCGCCACCCCCGCCGCCCCCGGTCGAACGCAGCGGCATGGTGCTGAACGAGCTTTCGCGCAGTGAAATGGAAGCACGCCGCAGGGCGCTGGAGGGCTCGAAGGTTCGCGAGGTCGAGGACCGCCAGCGCGCCGCCGAGGATGCCAAGCGTCGCGCCGAGGACGAAGAGCGCCGCAAGCGCGAACGCGATGAATCCGCACGCCGCCAGGCCGAGGAAGAGGCGCGGTTGCAGACCGAGGCCGAGTCCCGCCGTCGGGCCGAGGAAGAAGCCCGTCGACGCGCGCCATTGGCTGCCGAACTGGCAACAGTCGATGACGAGGAAGTGGCCAAGCCGAAGCGTGTTGGTGCCGGCGCACCGGTGCGCCGTCCGGTCACGCCCGAAGTTGCGCGTCCGGCCAAGCCGACCAAGAGCGAGGAAGATCGCCGCCGCGGCAAGCTGACGCTGAATTCAGCATTGTCCGACGAAGACGCGCGGGCCCGTTCGCTGTCGTCGATGCGTCGCCGCCAGGAAAAATTCAAGCGCGCGATGCACAATGAGCCGCGCGAGAAAGTCATGCGCGAAGTGATCCTGCCAGAGACCATTACCATCCAGGAACTGGCGCAACGCATGTCCGAGCGCGCGGTCGACCTGGTCAAGTTCTTCATGAAGCAGGGCCAGATCCTGAAGCCGGGCGACGTCATCGACGCCGACACGGCCGAGCTGGTTGCTACCGAATTCGGCCATACGGTCCGCCGCGTCGCCGAGTCCGACATCGAGGAAGGCCTGTTCAACATCGCCGACAATGCCGAGGACCTGGTTTCGCGTCCGCCGGTCGTGACGATCATGGGTCACGTCGATCATGGCAAGACCTCGCTGCTCGACGCGATCCGCAACGCCAATGTCGTCTCCGGCGAAGCCGGCGGCATCACCCAGCATATCGGCGCCTATCAGGTCGAGAAGAATGGTCACAAGATCACCTTCATCGACACGCCCGGCCACGCCGCCTTCACGGCGATGCGTGCTCGTGGCGCCCAGGCGACCGACATCGCCATCCTGGTGGTTGCTGCCGATGACAGCGTCATGCCCCAGACGATCGAATCGATCAGCCATGCCAAGGCGGCTGGCGTTCCGATCATCGTGGCGATCAACAAGATCGACAAGCATGATGCCGATCCGCAGAAAGTGCGCTCCGAACTGCTGCGCCACGAGGTCTTCGTCGAATCCATGGGCGGTGAAGTTCTGGACGTCGAAGTGTCGGCGACCAAGGGCACCAATCTCGACAAATTGCTCGAGGCGATCCTGCTGCAGGCCGAAATTCTCGACCTGAAGGCCAATCCGGATCGTACCGCCGAGGGTGTCGTCATCGAAGCCCAGCTCGACAAGGGCCGTGGTCCCGTTGCCACCGTGCTGGTGCAGACCGGCACGCTGATGCCGGGCGACATCCTGGTTGCCGGCAACGAATGGGGCCGGGTGCGCGCGCTGGTCAACGACCGTGGCGTGCAGATCAAGGAAGCGCCGCCGGCGATGCCGGTGGAAGTGCTTGGCTTGCAGGGCACCCCGCAGGCCGGCGACCGCTTTGCCGTGGTTAACAACGAGGCCCGTGCCCGCGAGATCACCGAATACCGCCAGCGTCTGGCGCGCGAGAAGGCGGTTGCCAAGCATGCCGGCCAGCGCGGTTCGCTCGAGCAGATGATGTCGCAATTGCAGACAAGCGGGCTGAAGGAATTCCCGCTGGTCATCAAGGGCGACGTGCAGGGCTCGATCGAGGCGATCAACGCCGCGCTCGACAAGCTCGGCACCGACGAGGTGCGTGCGCGCATCGTCCATGCCGGTGCCGGCGCCATCACCGAAAGCGATGTGTCGCTGGCGGAGACTTCGGGTGCCGCGATCATCGGCTTCAACGTCCGCGCCAACGTCCAGGCACGTGCCGCCGCAGCGGCGGCTGGCATCGAGATCCGCTACTACTCGATCATCTACAACCTCGTGGATGACGTGAAGGCGGCTCTGTCGGGCCTGCTGTCGCCGGAGCGTCGCGAGACCTTCATTGGCAACGCGCAGATCCTCGAGATCTTCGACATCACCAAGGTCGGCAAGATCGCCGGCTGCCGTGTCACCGAAGGCAAGGTCGAGCGTGGTGCGGGCGTGCGCCTGATCCGCGACAACGTCGTCATCCACGAAGGCACGCTGAAGACGCTGAAGCGCTTCAAGGACGAAGTTTCGGAAGTCCCCGGCGGCCAGGAATGCGGCATGGCCTTCCAGAACTACGAGGACATGCGAGTCGGCGACGTCATCGAGTGCTTCCGCGTCGAGATGGTGACCCGGACACTCTGAGTTCGAGTGACTTGTCCATACCGGGCGGTGGCCGAGAGGCCGCCGCCCGAGGTCTATTGAGAACGACCCATATGAGACATGCGGCACGGTCCCATCCCGCGCCTCACGCTTTCAGGATAGAGAAAAATGCCCCGTCCAACCACATCCAGCCCATCCCAGCGCATGCTGCGCGTCGCCGAACAGGTGCGCCATGCGCTATCCGAAACCCTGCAGCGCGGCGAGATCATCGATCCGCTGATCGAGAACACCGTGGTGTCGGTCTCGGAAGTGCGCATGTCGCCCGATTTGAAGGTCGCTACCGCTTTCGTCTCGCCGCTCGGCGCCAAGGATACCGATGCGGTGGTCGAGGCGCTGAACAAGCATGCGAAATTCGTCCGTGGCCGTGTCTCCGGCGCGCTGCGGCAGATGAAGTTCATGCCGGAGTTCCGCTTCAAGCTCGACACCTCCTTCGACAACTTTGCCAGGATCAACGACCTGTTGAAATCGCCGGAAGTGGCGCGCGATCTGGGTCCTGAGGACCAGGAAAACCCGCACCAGGGCAAAGACGACAACAAGGACACCGAATAGTGGCGCGCCGCGGCAAGAAGAAGGGCCGGCCGATCTCGGGCTGGCTGATCCTGGACAAGCCGGTCGGCATGGGCTCGACCGAAGCCGTCTCCAAGATCAAATGGCTGTTCCAGGCCGAAAAGGCCGGCCATGCCGGCACGCTCGACCCGCTGGCGTCCGGTATGCTGCCGATCGCGCTTGGCGAGGCCACCAAGACCGTTCCCTACGTGCAGGACGGCGCAAAGATCTACCGCTTCACCGTTGCCTGGGGGCAGGAGCGCTCCACCGATGACCTCGAAGGTCCGGTGACGAAAGAGTCCGACCTGCGCCCGTCGCAAGCCCAAGTGCTCGCCCTGCTGCCGAAATACACTGGCGTCATCATGCAGACGCCGCCGCAATTCTCGGCCATCAAGATCGCGGGCGAGCGTGCCTATGATCTGGCCCGCGACGGCGCGACAGTCGACATACCCGCGCGCGAGATCGAGATCGGCCGTCTGGACGTTGTCGAGCATGGCGCCGACCATACTGTTTTCGAGGTCGAATGCGGCAAGGGCACCTATGTGCGCGCGCTGGCCCGCGACATGGGCCGCGACATGGGCTGTTTCGGCCACATTTCCGAATTGCGCCGGGTCGAGGTCGAGCCGTTCACGGCGGAGGATTTCGTCACCATCGCCGAACTGGAAGCCGCCCGTTTCGGTGTGCAGGATGAAGACAGATCAGGCGCGACGGACGTCGCCGACACGGCTGAAGCCGCTGATACGACAGAAGTCGCAGACGCGGTGGAAGTACCAATCGACTTCGACGCCATCGATGCGCTTCTGGTCGATACATCGGCCGCCCTTGACTGCCTGCCGCAGATCGCCATCAGCGACGATGCGGCGACCAAGGTCCGCCTCGGCAATCCAGTCATCATCCGCGGCCGTGATGCACCGGTGGTAGCCGAGGAAGCCTGCGCCACGGCGCGCGGCAAGCTGGTCGCCATCGGTGCCATCGAGCAAGGCATGTTCAAGCCCAAGCGGGTCTTTGCCGGGTGACTCCTGTCGTCTAATGTCGAGGCGAGGACTCGCACGAGGGGCATATGGCAAAGGCTGAGACCGTGAAGACGCGGGCACCAGTGAAAACGCGGCGGCCGCCGGTCGGTGCGTCGCCCGGCACGCTGATCGCCGATCCCTCGGCGCGGCGCAGCGAACTCAGGCTGACGCTGATCTCGCCCGAAAAATTCAAGACTATCGAAAATGCCAGCATCGACGACCTGAACACCCATTGCGATAAATGGCCGATCCTCTGGCTCGATTGTACCGGCCTCGCCAACATCCCGCTGATCGAGGAGATCGGCCGTATATTCAACCTGCATCCGCTGGCGCTGGAGGACGTCGTCAACACCGGCCAGCGGCCGAAGGTCGACTTTTTCGAGGATCATGCCTTCGTCGTCGTCAGGATGATCGACGACGTCGCCTCGCACCGCTATGAGCAGATCGCCGTCTTCTTCGGCAACAACTTCGTCGTCACCTTCCAGGAGCGTGAAGGCGACCCGTTCGATCCCGTGCGCAAGCGCATCGAAAGCTCAGCGCCCAACCGGTTGCGCGCCCGCGGTGCCGATTACCTCGCCTATGCGCTGATCGATGCCATCGTCGACAGCTATTTTCCGCCGATCGAGGCAGCCGGCGACATGGTCGACAGCATCGAGGACCAGATGCTGCATTCGCCGCACAAGCATCAGATGCGGCAGCTGCATGAATTGCGGCGCGACGCCAACGTGCTGAAAGGCGTGCTGTGGCCGATGCGCGATGCGCTGGCGACGCTGATCCGCAACGATGTGCCCTATGTGAAGGCCGAGACCAAGATCTTCCTCAACGACACGCTCGACCATGCGCTACGGTTGATCGAGCTGGTCGAAACCCAGCGCGACATGCTGACCGGCCTGATCGAGATGCACCTGTCGCTGAGCCAGGCGCGCACCAACGACGTCATCAGCTATCTCACCATCGTCTCGGTAATCTTCATGCCGCTCACCTTCCTGGTCGGCATCTGGGGCATGAATTTCGATCCTGAGTCTTCGCCCTGGAACATGCCGGAACTGAAGGCCTATTATGGCTATCCCTTGTCGCTGTTGTTCATGGCGCTTGTCGCGTTCGGGCTGATCGCCTTCTTCAAATGGAAGAAATGGCTTTGACAAGGCTAAAACCTGCCATTTTGGCCTGAAAAGCCGGCTTGTGAATTGGGCTGGTGTTTTCCGGGGAATTGCACTATATGCGCCGCAGCATAGCGCTATGACGTTTTGCTTGCACCGGCCCCTGCTGGACGACATCCCGGCTGAGGGCGACCCGTTTCCTCAAACAGATAAGGAAAAACACGATGTCGATTACTGCCGAGCGCAAACAGGAATTGATGGGTGAATTCGCAACCGCCAAGGGCGATACCGGGTCTCCGGAAGTCCAGGTGGCCATCCTTTCCGAGCGCATCAAGAACCTGACCGACCATTTCAAGGACCACAAGAAGGATAACCATTCCCGCCGTGGTCTGCTTGCTCTCGTCTCCCAGCGCCGCAGCCTGCTTGATTATCTCAAGCGCAAGGACGACGCGCGCTACCAGACGCTGATCGAGAAGCTCGGTCTGCGCCGTTGACGAATTGACCGGCGGGCTTTCGAAGGAGAGCCCGCCGGTCGCGCATTCTGCCAGTCGCATCGACTGGCCAGACCCGGTTTCGATCGTGCAGAGGGCACTCGAAACCGCCCATGGACGGTCATGGGGCAGGATTGCAGGACGCTCGCGCGCGCACCGCGCCGAAATCACCCGAGCTTCCCGTTGTCTTGCCCGTGGCTGCCCGAGAAAGGAAGCCAGGGAAAGGGCATCCGCGCACCGTGAAACGGCGCGGCCCTTTCCTCATATTAAGGACAAGACATGTTCAATCACCACAAAGTGGAAATCGAATGGGGCGGCCGTCCGCTCATCCTCGAAACCGGCAAGATCGCACGCCAGGCTGACGGCGCGGTGCTCGCCACCTACGGCGAGACCAAGGTTCTCGCCACCGTCGTTTCGATGAAGGAGCCGAAGCCCGGCCTCGATTTCTTCCCGCTGACCGTCAACTACCAGGAAAAGACCTACGCCGCCGGCAAGATCCCGGGTGGCTATTTCAAGCGTGAAGGCCGTCCGAGCGAGAAGGAAACGCTGGTTTCCCGCCTCATCGACCGCCCGATCCGCCCGCTCTTCGCCGCAGGCTACAAGAACGACACCCAGATCGTCGTCACCGTCGTCCAGCATGATCTCGAGAACGATCCCGACATCCTGTCGATCGTTGCCACTTCGGCCGCCTTGACGCTCTCCGGCGTTCCCTTCATGGGCCCGATCGGCGGCGCTCGCGTCGGCTACATCAACGGCGAATACGTGCTCAACCCGCATGTCGACGAGATGCAGGAATCCAAGCTCGACCTGATCGTCGCCGGCACCACCGACGCCGTGCTGATGGTTGAGTCCGAGGCCAAGGAATTGGGCGAAGAGCTGATGCTCGGCGCCGTCATGTTCGGCCACAAGGGCTTCCAGCCAGTCATAGACGCCATCATCAAGCTGGCCGAAGTTGCCGCCAAGGAGCCGCGCGACTTCACCGCGCCGGACTATTCCGCGCTTGAAGCCGAGATGCTGAAGATCGTCGGCGACGAACTCAGCACTGCCTACAAGAACGTCGACAAGCAGAAGCGCTACGCCGCCGTCGATGCCGTCAAGGCGAAGGTCAAGGCAGCGTTTGCCCCGGCCGAAGGTGAAGACGCCAAATACACTTCCGAGCAGATCGGTTCGGTATTCAAGGAACTCCAGGCCAAGGTCGTTCGCTGGAACATCCTCGACACCGGCTCGCGCATCGATGGCCGCGACCTGAGCACGGTTCGCAAGATCGTCTCCGAAGTCGGCGTTCTGCCGCGCACCCATGGTTCGGCGCTGTTCACCCGCGGCGAGACCCAGGCGCTGGTCGTTGCCACGCTCGGCACCGGCGAGGACGAGCAGTATGTCGACTCGCTGACCGGCATGTACAAGGAGAAGTTCCTCCTTCACTACAACTTCCCTCCCTACTCCGTCGGTGAGACCGGCCGCATGGGTTCGCCGGGCCGTCGCGAAATCGGCCATGGCAAGCTCGCCTGGCGCGCCATTCGCCCGATGCTGCCGAGCGCTGACCAGTTCCCCTACACGCTGCGCGTCGTCTCGGAGATCACCGAGTCCAACGGCTCGTCGTCGATGGCCACCGTCTGCGGCACCTCGCTGGCGCTGATGGATGCCGGCGTGCCGCTGGCCAAGCCGGTCGCCGGTATCGCCATGGGCCTGATCAAGGAAGGCGAGCGTTTCGCCGTTCTGTCCGACATCCTGGGTGACGAAGATCACCTCGGCGATATGGACTTCAAGGTCGCCGGCACCGCCAGCGGCATCACCTCGCTGCAGATGGATATCAAGATCGAAGGCATCACCGAGGAGATCATGAAGATCGCGCTGGACCAGGCCAAGGATGGCCGCCAGCACATCCTCGGCGAGATGGCGCATGCTCTGACCGGCGCGCGTTCGGAACTGGGTGAGTTCGCACCGCGCATCGAAGTGATGCACATCCCGACCGACAAGATCCGTGACGTGATCGGCTCGGGCGGCAAGGTGATCCGCGAGATCGTCGAAAAGACCGGCGCCAAGATCAACATCGAGGACGACGGCACGGTCAAGATCGCTTCGTCCAACGCCAAGGAGATCGAGGCGGCGAAGAAGTGGATCCACACCATTGTCGCCGAGCCGGAAGTCGGCGAGATCTACGAAGGTACGGTCGTCAAGACCGCGGACTTCGGCGCTTTCGTCAACTTCTTCGGTCCGCGTGACGGCCTAGTCCACATCTCGCAGCTTGCCAACGACCGGGTCGCCAAGACCTCGGACGTGGTCAAGGAAGGCGACAAGGTCTGGGTCAAGCTGATGGGCTTCGACGAGCGCGGCAAGGTCCGCCTGTCGATGAAAGTCGTCGATCAGGCCACCGGCAAGGAACTCGCCCGCGACAAGAAGACCGAAGGCGAAGAAAACGCCGCCTGATTGGTCTGAGCCATGAATCGAAACGGGCGCGGCTTATGTCGCGCCCGTTTTCATTTTCAGCCTGGGTTTCAAAGCGCTTAGACAAGTCGAGATCGAACAATGTCCGCCGAGCCGTTGAAGACGCTTTTCCATCCCTTCGAGGCCGAGGCTGTTCCTCTGCCGGGAAAGGGCACGCGCGCCCTGTTTCTCGGCGCTGAGCCGGGTTTTCGCCTGCCTGAAGGCTTTGAGGCGACCCTTCACCTCGTGCAGGGCTTCCGGCCGCATTTTAGCGCGCTGCAGGCGTCGGGCTTCGTCGTCACCGCGCAAGTGGAAGGCGATGGCTTCGATATGGCACTTGTGCTTGCCGGCCGGCATCGCGGCCTGAACGAAGTGCGCCTCGCGCAGGCGCTTGAGCGCGTGGCGCCGGGCGGCCTGGTCGTCATTGCCGGCGGCAAGGACGATGGCATTGCCAGCCTGCGCAAGCGCGTTGACGAGCTTGTGCCGCTTGAAGGCCATTTGCCCAAATATCACGGCATTGCCTTCTGGTTGCGACGTCCCGCCGATCTGGCCGCCGCGGAAGAATTGCGCGCCGCCAATCCCGCTCTGCTGGTTGAAAGCCGGTTCCACACCGCGCCCGGCATGTTTTCCTTCGACCGGATCGATACTGGCTCGAAATTGCTGGTCGAGAATCTGCCCAATGATCTGCGTGGCAACATTGCCGATTTCTGCGCCGGCTGGGGCTATGTAGCTGCCGAGATCGCCGCCCGCTCCCCCGGCGTTCAGGCGCTCGACCTCTATGAGGCCGATTTCGCCGCGCTCGAAGCCGCAAAGCTCAATCTGACAGGGGTCACCCAGTCGATCGCCAGAAACTTCTTCTGGATCGATCTGTTGAAGGAACCAGTCGAGAAGCGCTACGACGCGATTGCGATGAACCCGCCCTTTCATCGCAGCCGGGCGGCCGAGCCGGAGATCGGCGCCGGCATGATCCGCGCGGCGGCCAAGGCCTTGAAGCCGGGTGGGCGGCTGCTCATGGTCGCCAACCGTCAGCTTCCCTATGAGCCGATCCTGGCGGCTGCCTTTTCGAGCCATGCCGAACTCGCCCGCGACGGCATGTTCAAGGTGCTTTCCGCTCGTCGTTGAAGCATGATCCCGAAAAGTGGATACCGGTTTTCGGAAAAGATCATGCTCAGACAGAAGCAGGCATCGCGTCGCACTCAATGCAGATTGGCGACGCGCCGGACCTCATCGGTGACATGCACGTCGCCGACCCTGATCTTGAGGGGGGCGGGCCTGCCGTAAAGATAGCCTTGCACCACCTCGCAGCCGGCCGCCCTGAGCAGCGTCGCCTGGCTTTCGGTCTCGACGCCTTCGGCAATGATGCTGACGCCGAGCGCGCGCGAAAGCCCGACGATGGTCGAGACGACAGCGCCGGAGCTGGAATCGGTGTCGAGGCGGCTGACGAAGGACCGGTCGATCTTCAGCTTGCCGAATGAGAAATCGATCAGGTAGCTCAAATTGGAATAGCCGGTACCGAAATCGTCGACGGCGACCGAGATGCCCATATCCGCAAGCTCCTTCAGGATGGCGGCGGCGCGGTCGCGGTCCTGCATCATCGCCGTCTCGGTCACTTCCAGCTCCAGCCGCGACGGCTTGATGCCGGTGCTCGTCATAGTGTCGCGCACGATGCCGACGAAGTCCTTGGTCATGAACTGGACGGGCGAGATGTTGACGGCGACGAAGCAATCATCGGGCAGATGCTGTGCGTCGCTGCAGGCTTTGCGCAGCACCCATTCGCCGATCGGGCCGATCATGCCGGTTTCCTCGGCGATCGGAATGAACTCCATCGGCGGGATCATGCCGCGTTCCGGATGCCGCCAGCGGATAAGCGCTTCATACCCGACGATGCGGCCGGTCGGGAGATCGAGCTGCGGCTGGTAATGAAGGTCGAAGTCGCCACGCTCGAAGGCTATATGCAGTTCGGATTCGATCCATTGGCGATGGTCGGCGACCCTGCCCATTTCGGCATGGAAGACCGACCAGTTGCCGACGCCACTGGCGCGCGCGTTCTGCAGCGCCAGATTGGAGCGGCGCAGGATGAGGACCGGATCGACGCCGTCCTTTGGCATCGCCACGATGCCGACCGACAGGCTGACCGATTGCAGGTGCGTACCGAGATCATAGGGCTCCATCATCTCGTCGATGAGCCTCTCGACGGTGCTTTCCAGCGATCCGGACACCTGATTGTCGGGCAGCAGGATCGCGAATTCACCGGCGCCGATGCGTCCGATCAGAGCGCGCGGCGGCACGCACGTCTTTAAGCGCTTGGTGAAGGCGCGGATCAACTCGTCGCCCTGGCTGTAGCCGATGGCGTCATTGATCTGCTTGAAGCGGTCAATGTCGATATCGATGAGGAACATCGGCTCGCCGGTCCGGCTGGTCGCGCATGCCGCCTCGGCAATCTTGCCGACCATCGCCGGGCGTGCCACCAGGCCGGTCAGCTTGTCGAAATGGGTTTCCGTGAAGACGAAATCCGCCGATTCATCGACGCCGGCGAAAAAGGACATCGCGGCGACCGAGGCCGCCAGTGCGCAAAGAGCGGCCATCACCGAGACCATCATATCCGCGGAGATGCCGGCAAAACCATCGCCGAGACCGAGCTTCAAGCCCCAGAGCCCGAGGACGAAACTGCCGAGACCCGAACTCGCTATGGTGAGCAGTCGGAACACCGGTGTTCGCTTCGGGTTGCTGACGGCGAGCATTGAAGTTCCCCTGAGTACGGGGCTTTCTAGCGGATATCTCCTTAAAATGAGTTTCCGCGAATGAATCCAATTTTATTGGACCGAAAGTATTTCTTGAGCGGATCAATACGCCTGGCGCTGAAACGGATTCAGTTGGCGCGCTTTAAGCTTCGTGTCTTCAAATGTCGCCATTCCAAAACCGCCGCGCACCTTTGGGCGACAGGCGTTAGTCTCGTCCGCCGTCGGTCTGCTTCAATTCGTCGAGTGTCGGCATGGAAACGATGTGATAGCCGGAATCGACATAGTGGATCTCGCCGGTAACCCCGGAAGACAGATCCGACAACAGATAAAGTGCCGAGCCGCCGACCTCGTCGATGGTCACCGTGCGGCGCAGCGGCGAGTTTCGCTGCTGGTAGGAGAACATATGGCGCGCATCGGAAATACCGGCGCCGGCGAGCGTGCGCACGGGTCCAGCCGATATGCCGTTCACCCTGATGCCACGCGGACCGTAATCGTTGGCGAGGTAGCGGACACTCGCCTCCAGCCCTGCCTTGGCGACGCCCATGACATTGTAGTTCGGCATGACGCGGACGGAGCCCGCATAGGTCAGCGTGATCATCGATCCGCCGTCCTGCATCAAGGTGGCTGCATGGCGGGCGACCTCGGTGAAGGAGTAGCAAGAGATCACCATGGTACGGACGAAATTGTCCCGGCTGGTGTCGGCGTAGAGGCCTTTCAACTCGTTTTTGTCGGAAAAGCCGATGGCGTGGACGATGAAATCCAGCCCGCCCCATTCCTTGCCCAGGGTCTCGAATGTGGCGGCGACCGAAGCGCTGTCCTCGACGTCGCACGGCACCACCAGCGAGGCGCCGAGCTTGTCGGCCAGCGGCTTGACCCGGCGTCCGAAGGCATCGCCCTGATAGGTGAAGGCGAGTTCCGCCCCATGTTCGGACAATTTCCGGGCAATTCCCCAAGCGATCGAATGATCGTTGGCGACACCCATGACAAGCCCGCGCTTGCCCTTCATCAATCCGTCCATGGCCGGCAAATCCTTATGCGGAATAGCGCTGGAAAACGAGCGTGGCGTTGGTGCCGCCGAAGCCGAACGAATTGGACAAGACAGTATCGATCCTGGCGTCGTCGATGCGCTTTCGCACGATCGGCATGCCCTCGAATTCGGGGTCGAGGGTCTCGATATGGGCGCTTTCGCCGATGAAGCCGCCCTGCATCATCAGGATCGAATAGATGGATTCCTGCACGCCGGCCGCGCCCAGCGAATGGCCGGTCAGCGACTTCGTCGAGGTGATATACGGCATCTCTGGGCCGAACACCTCGCGGATCGCTCCCATTTCCTTGGAATCTCCCACCGGCGTCGAGGTGCCATGGGTGTTGATGTAGTCGACCGGTGTGGAAACCGTGGCCAGCGCCTGGCGCATGCAGCGGACCGCGCCCTCGCCTGAAGGAGCAACCATGTCGTAGCCATCCGACGTCGCGCCATAGCCGACGATCTCGGCATAGATCTTGGCGCCGCGCGCCTTGGCATGCTCAAGCTCTTCCAGCACCAGCACCCCGGCGCCGCCAGCGATGACGAAGCCGTCGCGATTGGCGTCATAGGCGCGGGAAGCGGTCGATGCCTTGTCGTTGAATTTCGACGACATCGCGCCCATGGCGTCGAACAGGTCCGACATCGTCCAGTCGAGATCCTCGTGGCCGCCGGCAAAGATGATGTCCTGCTTGCCCCACTGGATCAATTCGCAGCCATTGCCGATGCAGTGCGCCGAGGTCGAACAGGCCGACGAGATCGAGTAGTTGACGCCGTGGATCTTGAACCAGGTGGCAAGCGTTGCCGATGCGGTTGATGACA
Organism: Mesorhizobium sp. M7A.F.Ca.US.010.02.1.1; assembly: GCF_004023085.1. NCBI lineage: Bacteria > Pseudomonadati > Pseudomonadota > Alphaproteobacteria > Hyphomicrobiales > Phyllobacteriaceae > Mesorhizobium > Mesorhizobium sp. M7A.F.Ca.US.010.02.1.1. The sequence goes on from NZ_RZRV01000015.1 coordinate 50,042, forward strand.
TTGCCTTCGGCACCGCGAACGGACCGATGCGCTTGGGACTGCCATTCTTCAGCGTCGTTTCGGCAGCTTCGACGATGGTGCGGGTGGATGGTCCGCCCGATCCCATGACGATGCCGGTGCGCTCATTGGTGATGTCGCTCTCGCCGAGGCCCGCATCCGCGATCGCCTGATCCATGGCGACATGGTTCCAGGCAGCCCCCTGGCTCAGGAAGCGCATCGCACGGCGGTCGATCATGGCCGATGGATCGAGCGTCGGCGCTCCCCAGACCTGGCAACGGAAGCCGTGTTCGGCGAAGGAATCGGAGAAGCTGATGCCGGATTTGGCGTCATGCAGAGAGGTCTGCACCTCGTTGGCATTGTTGCCGATCGACGACACAACGCCGATGCCTGTGACTACGACACGTCTCATTCGCAACTCCTTCCAGGGATGCTGGCCAGAGAGCTGGCCAGGGATGCCGGTCAGCCAACCGCCGACTGCTTGGACAGACCGACTTTCAAATCCGTTGCCGCGTATATGGGTTCGCCATCCGCCTTCAGCCAGCCATCGGCGATGCCGAGCACCAGCCGGCCCCGCATCACGCGCTTGAAGTCGATGCCATATTCGACCTTCTTCACCGAGGGCGTGACCATGCCCTTGAATTTCACTTCACCGGTCGACAGCGCCATCCCCTTGCCGGGTTCGCCCAGCCAGCCAAGATAGAAGCCCGTCAATTGCCACATGGCGTCGAGGCCGAGGCACCCCGGCATGATCGGATTGCCGATGAAATGGCAGGCAAAGAACCACAGGTCCGGCTTGATGTCGAACTCCGCGCGGATGAAACCCTTCTCGAAGGCGCCGCCCGTCTCGCTGATCTCGGTGATGCGGTCGAACATCAGCATCGGCGGATAAGGAAGCTGGGCGTTGCCCGGTCCGAACAGTTCGCCGCGGGCGCAGGCCAGCAATTCGTCGTACTCGTAGCTGGATTTACCCGCCATCAATCTCATCCCATATCGTTCCGGGCTATCGGGTGCCCTTGTCGTTGGTTTCCTAACACAATCTGTTTCAGGCCGGAAACCGGCGTTTGCGCTTAGCCTGCTCGTCTGCCTGGGTCAATGCGCGCTATTGATCGCATTCGGACGACAGAATATATGTCCTGAGAGGTCCGGTTTCGGCAGACGTTCATTTTTTTGCCATTCTGGGCGTGTCTTGGGGCGGAACTGTGGGGTTCGACGAGAAGATGGACCTGGACGGCCGGAAGGAAAATGTCGCTGTGGACAAGCGGGTCCGTGAAGCCGGCCTGAGGCCGACGCGTCAGCGCATTGCGCTGGCCGATCTGCTTTTCGCCAAGGGCGACCGGCATCTGTCGGCCGAGGAACTGCACGAGGAGGCGGTTGCCGCCGGCGTGCCGGTGTCGCTGGCCACCGTCTACAATGCCCTTCACCAGTTTACCCAGGCGGGACTTTTGCGCATCCTCGCCGTCGAGGGCGCGAAAACCTATTTCGACACCAATACCTCCGACCACCACCATTTCTACATCGAAGGCCAAAACCGCATATTCGACATCGACAGCGGTCCGGTGACGGTTGCCAACCTGCCGGAGCCTCCGGAAGGGATGGAGATCGCCAATGTCGACATCGTGGTGAGGCTGCGCCCCAAACGCCGCGAATGACCGGCGAGGCCCCCTGACCGTGCCCGCGCTGTTGCTGCTCGCCGGGCACATGTGGGGCAATGCGATGGCGGTTGCTGATCTGGATCGCCCACATCGCCATCGACCGTGCGCTGGGCTATGGCCTGAAGCTGTCGACCGGCTTTCCGGACACCATCTCGGCCGCATCGGGACTAGATGACCACGCCTGATGCAGGCGGCCGGACCGCTCATGGCTCCGCTAGATATCGCCTCCCGACACCGGCATCGTGGAAACCGTCTCGAGCATTCGCTCCGTCGCGTCGAACAGTTCATGGGCGAGACCAAAAAGCCGGGGATATGGCGAGAACACCAAAATCGGGTTCAAGGCGCAGACCGTCACGCCGGCTGCTTGTTCGCTGACCACGAACTTGAACGGCGCTTCGGGCACGGCGCCAGGATCGGTCAGCAACAGGCGCGCCATGTATCGCGGGTGGAACCAAAGCAGTTGACGGAGCCGAATGGTGGAGATCCCGCCTTTCCTGAGCAGGGCCTGCGGATCGATCTCATGGATGATCCATAGCTCGGCAGCAGCGATGGCGTCGCGAAGCCGTTGCAGTGTCTCATCGAAACCATAGCTGGAGGAAACGACGATCTGGTGACGCGGAATGGTCGCCATCGAACTCGGATCGAGGGTCACGAGGTCAGTCATTGAGAAGCACTGTCCGTGGAAAGTCGAGTTCTGGCTGGGCGAAGTGATTGAGGATGTTGGAATAGAAGTTGAGTGCGACATGCGCGATCACCTCTGCCAGTTCCTCGTCGTCGAGCCCCGCGGCCCTGGCGGCGCCGAATGCCTGGTCGGTGACGGCTCCGCGGCTACGCGCCACATCCGCAGCCAACGCCAGCGTGGCCGCCACTCTGGCATCGCTTGAATCGCCCCTGCGATTTAGCTCCAATTCCGTATCGGAGATGCCGATCTTGGATCCGCGAAATGCGTGGGCCGAAACGCAGTATTCGCAGCGGTTCACCTCAGCAGTTATCAGGGCGATCTGCTCGCGCAATTTCGAACTGAGACGGCCGCTCTGCAGCGACTCGCGAAATTGCAGATAACCTTTGAGAGCGACCGGAGAGTTGGCCAGGACGCGATAGAGGTTCGGGACGCGTCCGAGCTGGCGTCGCGTTTCCGCCAGAAGCTTGCCGGCTTCCGTGTCGGAATCTTCGTTTATTGGCGATAGGCGAGACATCTAATCATTCTCCTTCCGGGTCAGCCGGCAACCGCCGTGCTTCGTCGGAATCCATATGACTCGACGAGGAGCATTTGGAAATGTCATAGTAGCTGTCTCTATGATATGAGTACGAAATGAAGCATCTTGCCATCGAACAGCTTCGCAGCTTCGTGCTTGTTGCCGACTGCGAGAGCTTCACCACCGCGGCCGATCTTCTCGGGACCACCCAGTCGGCGATCAGCCTGCGGGTCCGCAAGCTCGAGCAAGCGATGGAGCGGCGTCTCCTGGCGCGGACGCCGCGCGCGGTTTCGCTGACGCCCGAAGGCGCGCGGTTCCTTGCTTCGGCGCGGCAGGTCCTCGAGGCTCATGACCGGGCCGTGGCTACATTCGATGCTGGCACGCAAACCACCACGCTCCGGGCGGCCATCGGCGATCACGCCGCCGGTGCGCTTCTGGAGTCGGCGTTTGGGCGTCTGAGCCAAGTCTTTCCGGAATTGCTGCTGGAAGTGTCGGTGGGTCTCTCAGCCGAGATGCAGGCCCGCTACGACGCAGGCAAGGCCGATTTTGCCGTCGTGCGCATGGATATCAGCCGGCGCCAGGGCATCCCGCTCTACCGAGACCAGCTTGTCTGGTGTGCAAGGTCGCCTGACGTCTGGCGGTCGTCTGCCGCGTTGCCGCTGTTGGCATTGCCCGGATCCTGCACCGTCCGACTGGCAGCGGAACGCGCGCTCGATGGCAGCAATACCGCCTGGCGCCTCGCCTTCACCGGCGGTTCGGTGACTGCGTTGCAATCGGCCGCCAGCGCGGGCTTGGGAGTGGCGGCGATCGGGCAGAGCCAGGTACCGGCCGATTGCGTGATACTGAACCGGTCGCATGGATTGCCGGATTTGCCAGCCAGCCGGATTACGCTCCTGACACGGTTGAGCAACCCGCTGAGAGGCGCAATCGCTGCCGCATTCGCAACGGACGCGAGCGATCGGCGGCGTGAATGACAATGCTGCAATTGAGTTTGATGAAGCGGAGGCGCAAGCACCTTGTTGCCGTATCCGTGATTGCCGGCCTATTTCTGATCCCGAGTTCTTCCGAGCCTCGCGATGAAGTTGTCAGTCCTTGACCCGTTCGCCGGGATAGGCGCCCCAGACAACCGACTGGGCAAGCCAGCCGGTGTGGCCGTCGAACGTCATTTCGCACCACTGGCCGTCGCAGGATTTGATCGTACCCATGACGCCAGGTTCAATCATCGCGACCACTCTTGCGTCCTTGTCGGGACTGTTGAGAAGGTCGATCTGGGCGCCCTTGCCGCGCTGCCATGGTGCGACGATTGCCGTGCGTCGGCCGGAAAGCAGCGACTGGTTGATCCAGCCTTCCGAACCATCGGCATCGCGCACGCGGCGCCATGTGTCGAATTCCTGGATGATCTCCATCGGCAGGCCGGCCTTCATATACATCCAGTCGACCGAGTAGTTGGCCCCGGGACCGACGCGCGAGTTGACGCGGCCGGATTTCAGGCTGACGAAGCGCGGCAGCGGCAGGCCGCTCGGACCAAGCGTGACGACGCCCTGGGCAGGTGCTGCGGCACTCTGCGCGCCCGCAAGCGGAGAATAAAGCAGAGCGCCGAGAAATGCTGCGCTGAGGGTCAGGCGAAGCGACGCGAAACCAGACACTTTCATTCCTTTCGGCGCTTGCCCATCGGCCTCGGCGCCCCTTTTTCTTTGTCTTCGGCGGCACCGCTTGTTACAGGGAGTAATCGGCACCGCGACCGGCTTTCAGTTTCGCCGGTCTTGGTTAAAGAGGTCTCAACGAGATCGGGTTAGAAGCAATTCCAGCAAAAGTGTGAAGCGGTTTTGCGTTCGGAATTGCGGCAAGTACTCGAGAGGGAAACAATGGCAGGCAAAAAGAAGCCTCTCGTCGTCATCACGCGAAAGCTGCCCGACCCCGTCGAGACCCGCATGCGCGAGTTGTTCGACGCAAGGCTGAATGTCGAGGACCGGCCGATGACGCAGCCGGAACTGGTCGCGGCGGTCAAGGAGGCCGACGTGCTGGTGCCGACGGTAACCGACCAGATCGACGCCGCACTGATCGCCCAGGCCGGCGACAACCTCAAACTGATCGCGAATTTTGGCAATGGCGTCGACAAGATCGATGTCGCGGCCGCGGCCAAGAGGGGCATCACCGTCACCAACACGCCGAATGTCCTGACCGAGGACACCGCCGACATGACCATGGCGCTGATGCTGGCGGTGCCGCGGCGGCTGGCGGAAGGCGCCAATGTGCTCACCGGTGACAAGAAATGGGCCGGCTGGTCGCCGACCTGGATGCTGGGCCGGCGCATCTGGGGCAAGCGGCTCGGCATTGTCGGCATGGGCCGCATCGGCACCGCCGTCGCCAGGCGGGCCAAGGCCTTCGGACTGTCGATCCATTATCACAATCGCCACCGCGTGCTGCCGGCCGTGGAAGACGGGTTGGAGGCGACCTATTGGGAAAGCCTCGACCAGATGCTGGCCCGCATGGATATCATCTCGGTCAACTGTCCCTCGACGCCGGCAACCTTCCATCTGCTTTCGGCGCGGCGGCTGGCGCTGCTGCAGCCGACTGCCTATGTCGTCAACACCGCACGTGGCGACATCATCGACGAGGAAGCGCTGGTCAAGCTGATCCAGGACGGCAAGATCGCCGGCGCCGGGCTCGATGTCTACGAGCATGAGCCGGCCTTGAACAGCAAGCTGCTGAAGCTCGCCGCCAAGAACAAGGTCGTGCTTTTGCCGCATATGGGCTCGGCGACGCTCGAGGGCCGCATCGACATGGGTGAAAAGGTCATCATCAATATCCGCGCCTTCGTTGACGGCCACCGCCCACCAGACCGCGTGCTGCCGCTCAGGACCTGACGCTGTCGCGGCCCACAAACCGTAAGATAAACCTTACGGGATAGCTTTGCGCATGGTGATCGAGGTCGGCCTGGCATAGCCCTCGTGCGCCGTCCGTTCAGTTTCGCGAAAGCCGAGGCGAGCAAAGGCCGCATGATTCCCGGTCAGCTCGATCCGCGTCTGAAGCTCGATTGCCGCCTTGCCGCGGCTGCGGGCAAGGTCTTCGACCGCCTGCATCAGCCGCCGGCCAATGCCTTGTCCCTGGCAGTCCGGCGCGACCGCGAGCTTGCCGACATAGAACTCTGTCACCTTTTCAAGGGCAAAGACGCAGCCGACGATCCGATCGCCCTTGAGCGCCACGAAGCCGGTCTCCCACCGCGCCTTGTCCCGCAGAGTGTCGGTGGTCAAAAGGTGGGCCGAGGAGGGCGGGTCGATGACGCCGTCCATCGAGGCGAAAGCGCGCATGATCAATGCGAGCACATCGTCCCAGCGGTCGAAATCGGTCGGGATCCGCGTGATGGAGGCAGCTTCGATCCGGTCCAAGAATTCAGCTTCTCTTGTAGCGGATGGTGTCGAAGCGCGCCGCCAGCCCGTCATAGAGCAGCAGCCGGCCGACCAGCGGTTCGCCGACGCCGGTGATCAGCTTGATCGCCTCCATGGCCTGCAGCGTGCCGACGACGCCGGTCAGCGCGCCAAGCACGCCGGCTTCGGCGCAGGACGGCACCAGGCCCGGCGGCGGCGCCTCGGGAAACAGATCGCGATAGCCTGGATTGGGTTTGCCGTCCTTGCCGTCTTCGAATGGCTTCAGCACCGTTACCGAACCATCGAAGCGTCCGACGGCGGCATGCACCAGCGGCTTGCCTTCGCTCGCGCAGGCATCGGCCACGGCATAGCGCGTTTCGAAATTGTCGGAACCGTCGACGACGATGTCATAGCGGGCGACGAGGGCGGGCGCATTGTCCGTGGTCAGCCGGATTGCGTGCGCTTCAACAATTGTGTTGGGATTGATGCGAGCGATTGCCGCCTTGGCGCTATCGGTTTTCAGCAGGCCGACAGTGTCGGTGCCGTGAATGACCTGACGCTGCAGATTGGACAGCGAAACGGTGTCGTCATCGATCACGCCTAGTGTGCCGACGCCGGCGGCGGCGAGATATTCAAGCACCGGCGCGCCCAGCCCGCCAGCGCCGATAACCAGCACCCGGGCCTGTTTCAGCCTTTGCTGTCCGGCTCCGCCGATCTCCGGCAGCACGATGTGGCGGGCATAGCGTTCGATCTCGTCTGCGGTCAGGGCGGCAGTGGTCATTGCCTGATCATACAGGGACTGAAAAACCTTGTCAGTGGTCTTCGGTTGGCCCAACCGTCCCATGGTCGACAGTCAGGAATTGCGCGCGTCCCTGGAGACTGGAAAACAGCGCAGCATCGGTTCCTGTCATGAACGCCTGGCAGTTCAGTTCCTCCAGGATGGAAAACAGCGCCGTGCGGCGCCGGCTGTCGAGATGCGCGGCGATCTCGTCGAGCAGCAGGATCGGCGTCATGCCCGACATTTCGCCGGTCAGCCTTGCATGCGACAGCACGATGCCGACCAGCAGCGCCTTTTGCTCGCCTGTCGAGCAAAGCTCGGCCGGCATCGCCTTGGGGCGGTGCCGAACCATCAGGTCCGAACGATGCGGGCCCTCGAGCGTGCGCCCGGCAGCGCGGTCGCGCTCACGGCCGTCGGCAAGCGTCCGGCGGAAGCGCTCCTCGACATCGACTGCCGGCGCGGTCGCAATTTCGGCTTCCAGGTCTCCCGAAAGGCCGATATCGGCCTGCGGAAATGGCCCCGTGTCGGGCAGCCTGTCGATCATGGCGGTCAGAAGGCGTACCATCTCGGCTCGCGCGGCGGCGATCGCCACACCGGTTTCGGCCATCTGCGTCTCGATTGCGTCGAACCAGCGGTCGTCTCGAGAGCCTTCAGTAAGCAAGCGGTTACGGCCACGCATCGCCTTCTCGTAATCGATCGCACGTTGCCCGTGGCCGGGATCGATCGCCAGCACCAGCCGGTCGAGAAAGCGCCGGCGATCCGCGGCCGGCCCGGTGAACAACGCGTCCATGGCCGGCGTCAGCCACACCACGCGCAGCCATTCCAGCATGTCCTCGGCCGAACGCGCCGGAGCTCCATTGATGCGCACCCGCCTGCCGCCTTCGCCGGCGGTGTCGCCGCCGGAAATGCCTGTTCCGATCTCGACTTGGCCGTCAGGTCCGTCGAGCCGGGCATGCAATGCAAAGCCGCCGTCGCCGCCCTCGCGTGCGACATCCGCGTAAGGGGCGCGGCGCAAGCCACGCCCTGGTGTCAAAAAGGAGATCGCTTCGAGGAGATTGGTCTTGCCGGCGCCGTTGTCGCCGGAAAAAACCACGGCACCTGGCGCCAGATCGATCGTCAGCGCCGCATAGTTGCGGAAATTGGTAAGTGTTAGCTTACTTATGTGGTTCTGTCCCGGCAACCGCTATCCGCCTATAGAGCGCTCCATCGTTTCACAGAAACGCAGAACCGCTCTATCTCTTTGTTTTGACGCAATTCCGGACGGAAAACCGCTTCACACTTTTCCTGGAATTGCTCTAGGAGTTGCCGTAAATATCGCGCTTGCCGCCGGTCCACAACAGGACCGAAGTGCTGACACCGCGCCGCTACACCCGCATCGGCATCAGCACATAGAGTGCGGTCTCGTCGGCCATGTCGTGGATCAGCGTCGGCGAACCGGCGTCGGCCAGCATGAACTTGGCTTCCGTGCCGGTCAGTTGCGCGGCAACGTCGAGCAGGTACTTGGCGTTGAAGCCGATCTCGATCGGATCGGATGAATAGTCGGCGGACAGCTCTTCGGTGGCGCTGCCTGAATCGGGATTGTTGACCGCAAGCGTCACCTGACCCTCGCTGATCGACAGCTTCACCGCGCGGCCGCGTTCGGAAGAGATGGTCGAGACGCGATCGACGGCGGCGGCAAAACTCTGGCGGTCGATGATGAGCTTCTTGTCGTTGCCGGTCGGAATGACCCGCTGATAGTCGGGGAAGGTGCCGTCGATCAGCTTCGAGGTCAAAACCACGCTGCCGATGGTGAAGCGGATTTTGGTGTCCGACAGTTCGGTGGTGACCGCGACATCCGGATCGTCGACGAGCTTCTGCAGCTCGCTCACCGTCTTGCGCGGAATGATGATGCCCGGCATGCCTTCGGAACCCGCTGGCGCATCGATCTCGGCGCGCGCCAGGCGGTGGCCGTCGGTCGCCACCGAGCGCAGCTTCAGCTTGCCGCCGACCTCATGCGTGTGCAGGTAGATGCCGTTCAGGTAATAGCGCGTCTCCTCGGTGGAGATGGCGAATTGGGTCTTCTCGATCAGGCCTTTCAGGGCAACCGAGTCGAGACGGAAGATATGCGAGAAGGATCCGGCCGAGAGCTCCGGGAAGTCGGATTGCGGCAGACACTGAAGGCGGAAGCTCGAGCGGCCAGACGTCACCGTCATGGCGTTGCCGTCCTCGTCCGTCTTCAGCATCACCTCGGCGCCATCGGCAAGCTTGCGCACGATGTCGTAGAGCAGATGTGCCGGGACTGTCGTCGCCCCGCCGCGCTCCACCTTAGCGGGCGTCGCTTCGGTCACCTCGAGGTCGAGATCGGTCGCCTTCATTTCAAGGCTGGCGCCTTCGGCGCTGAGCAGCACGTTGGACAGGATCGGTATGGTGTTTCGCCGCTCGACCACACGATGGACGTGGTTGAGCGACTTCAGGAGATTTGACCGTTCCAGGATAACACGCATGACGAAACAGGCTCGCTTGAATGAATGACGGGTCACCAGTGGGCGGCGTCCCGCGAAAGGTCTGAACAGGCTCAGAATCTGCGTAAACTGACAGGAAAAAACCAGCAAACGCAAGCCCGCGCCACCGGTTCAGGCCGGCTAGGCGGGCTTTCTGGGGATAACGCGCCCGAAGTCCGCGAGCCAGTGTCGTAAAACCGAAATCCAGATCGCTCCCAGGCGGCGCCACGAGCCCGATCCAGGCCCAGCGCCGCACTGGCAAGCCATTGAATTCCGGTATTGTTCCGGCTCTGCCATCCCCGGAGGATCAGGCCTGGTCGTTGATCAACCGCCTCAGAAGCTCAAGTTCCTGCGCCAGCGTGTTGTCGTTGCCGGAAAGGTCCTCGATCTTGCGCACGGCATGCAGCACCGTGGTGTGATCGCGGCCGCCGAAACGCCGTCCGATCTCAGGCAGCGAGCGCGGCGTCATCACCTTCGACAGGTACATGGCGACCTGCCGCGGCTTGACGATGGTGCGCGTGCGCCGGTTGGACAGCAATTCGGTCTTCGACACATTGTAGTGACGCGCCACGATGCGCTGGATGTCCTCAATACGGACACGCTTCGGCTCGCCGGTGCGATAGATGTGGCCGAGGATTTCGTCGATCCGGTCGATGGTGATCTGCGGCTCGAAGGATTGACGGAACAAAAGCTGATTGAAGGCGCCTTCCAGCTCGCGTCCGCTGCCGGTCACGGTGCGGGCGACGTGATTGAGGATCTCCTCCGAAATGTCGAGCGACGCGTCGTCGCTCCTGGCCGTGGCAAGGCGCAATTTGAGCATGCCGAGGCGCATGGCGAAATCGGGCGCCGACATTTCAAGCGCGACACCGCCATTGAGGCGCGAACGGACCCGCGGTTCGAGCGATTCCAGTTCCGATGGCGGCCGGTCGGCGGCGACGACGACCTGCTTGGCGCTGTCGAGCAGCATGTTGATGAGGTGGCAGAATTCGTGCTGGATCGACTTGCCCTGCAGAAACTGCATGTCGTCGATGATGAGCAGGTCGATGTCGCGCAGCTGTTCCTTGAGCGTCAGCGCGTTGTTGTCGCGGATCGCGGTGGCAAAGCGCCACATGAAATACTCGGCCGTGAGATAGACGACGCGCGACTTGGGGTTCTGCTTCAGCGATTCCGCGGCGATGGCCTGCAGCAAATGTGTCTTGCCGAGCCCGACGGTTGCGTGAAGGAAAAGCGGATTGAAGCGCACCGCGCTCGATTGCGATTCCGCCACTGCCTTGGCGGCGGCGAAGGCCACCCGGTTCGACGGTCCCTCGATGAAGGAGCCGAACGTGTAGCGCGGATCGAGCGGTGATCCCAAAACGTTGTGGCGGAATTCGCTCTCGATCGGTGTGCCCGGACGCGGAGCCGGTGCGCGCTCCACCCGGCTGGGGCTGACTGTGCCGGCGGCAAGCGCCGTCTGCGTCTGCCGTGTCACCTTGCTGCGTGCTGGCGTTACCTCTGGCTCGGCCTGGCTGCGTCCCTGACGGGTTGCCGTGCGCACGACGATGTCGATCTTGAGGAGATCGGGATCCTCCTGCTTCCACAACTCGGAGATGAGGTCGAGATAGTGGCCGTTGATCCATGAGCGCAGGAAGGCAGTAGGCACCGAGATGCGGACGATGCCCTTGGAAGCCTCGGCGACCTTCATGCGGCCAAACCAGCTCGAATAGACTTCGGTTCCCAGGCGCGCCTTCAACTGGGCTTTGACCCGGTCGAATTTCTGTTCCGCGTCGCTGGACACCGCCATGTCGTTTGCTCCGATCAAAGTTCCAGGAAATGGGAGGTCGCCCGTAAGCTCCCTTTCGATGCCGCTCTGCATGATCTTTTCCTTGTTCTTCCGTACCTGTTTCCACCGGGGATGCGCCTCCTGCATCCGGTTCCGGCGACCTAAGTCTTTGCTACGATGTCCGCTGCCGCCGCCGGCAGATGAACGTCGCCCATTATCTGCGGGAACCGGTGCCGGCCCATGGAAGCCAGTCCGCGTTGGGTATGTCAGGGCAATACAACACCGTCCGGCGAAAGGAGCGCCGGCGCGCCGTCTACCTGCCATGTCTAGTTACGCCAGTCCCCTACCGTATCGAAAAAGACAAACCAAACCCGTCCGCGGACTTGATCCGCGTTGCAAATCCCGCCAATTTAAGCTGGCCGATTCAGGCTTGGGTTAAGAGCCAGAGCCCGTCCCTTTCGATAGATCGACACTACCGAAATCGCTGTGGATAGGGCAAGGCCACGTCTAACGGATTTTTAAGGAATCTGGTTACTGGAGGCGGGTTCGAGTGGCGTGCCGTGACGGCACATTTTAACAAAGCCATTGTGATTCAAACCCTTTTCCGGCGAATATGAAAAACCGGACGCTGAGAGAAATATTCTGAAATAATTCGCTTGACAGCGACTTGTCCCCGATCGGGTCGGCCCGGTGTGGACAAGCTGTGGATCACCATCAGTAAGTGTCTGAAAATTATAAGCTATTTCTGACAGTTAAGAATCATTAAGCTGGCCCTTTTCAAGCATGCCGATCAACAGCAGGCATGCATATGCCGGCAAACTATTCCCAATTGTGAAATCCGCCTAAGACGCCGTTTCCGGACATTCTTTTTAAGTGCTTGCCGGCAAACGAAAAAACCCGGCACAAACGGCCGGGTTCGAAGAACGTCAGTCTAGGCAAGTAATGTCAGGCCGACAGTACCTTGACCCGCTGAGCCAGTCGCGACACCTTGCGGGACGCCGTGTTCTTGTGAATCACGCCCTTGGTCGCGGCGCGCATCAATTCCGGCTCCGCGATCTTGAAGGCAGCCTGTGCGGCAGCCTTGTCGCCGGAGGCAAGCGCCTCTTCGACCTGGCGGATATAGGTGCGGACGCGCGAGCGGCGGTTCTTGTTGATCGCTGCGCGGCGGACGATCTTGCGCGTTGCCTTTTTGGCCGAGGATGTATTGGCCATGATGCCTCTCTTCTGATCTGGTCGGCGCATGCGGAATGCCGCAGGGCGCAAAAAACAAACGGGCAGCCACGGGGCCGCCTCGGTTGGTGCGGCTTATAGTTCAGCTTTTCCGGCGCGTCAACGCTGCCCGGTCTTCTTTTTGGCGGCCAACAGCCATCTTCTTCGCGGCCAAGGGATTGGCGTCAGCGGTTGGTGAAATTCGGCTTCCGCTTCTCGGCAAAGGCCGCCATGCCTTCCTTCTGATCGTCCAGTGCAAACAGCGAGTGAAACAGCCGGCGCTCGAACCGCAATCCCTCGGCAAGCGTCGTCTCGAAGGCGCGGTTGACAGCCTCCTTCGCCATCATCACCGATGGTAGTGAGAAAGCGGCGATCTTGGCTGCGGCCTTCAGCGCCTCCTCGACAAGCTCGCCGGCAGGCACGACCCGCGACACCAGACCAGAACGCTCGGCCTCGGCGGCATCCATCATCCGCCCGGTCAGGCACATGTCCATCGCTTTCGACTTGCCGACGAAGCGGGTCAGCCTTTGTGACCCGCCCATGCCTGGAATGACGCCGAGGGTGATCTCGGGCTGGCCGAATTTGGCCGTGTCGGCGGCGATAATGAAATCGCACATCATCGCCAGCTCGCAGCCGCCGCCGAGTGCATAGCCCGCCACCGCCGCGATAATAGGCTTTCGCGCCCGCGTCAGTTCCTCCCAGCCGACGAAGAAGTCTTGAGCGTAGGCGTCCGCGTAGGAGATGGACTGCATCTCCTTGATATCGGCGCCGGCGGCGAAAGCCTTTTCGGAACCCGTGATGACCATGGCGCCGATATCTGGATCGGCGCTGAACCCGTTCACGGCTGCCACCACTTCGGTCAGAATCTGCGAATTCAGCGCGTTGAGCGCCTGCGGCCTGTTCAGCGTGATCAGCCCAACCTTGCCGTGCGTCTCGGTGATGATCGTCTCATAGGCCATGGCTGCTTCTCCTTGCTCACGCTCGTCTAGAGCGGTTCATCGTTTCACGGAAACGCAGAACCGCTCCCATCTCCTTGTCTCGACGCAATTCTCGACGGAAAACCGTTTCACACTTTTCCTGGAATTGCTCAAACTCACCGCTGACATGTCCGGCAATAAAAGGTCGATCGGCCGCTCTGCACGATCCGTTCGATGTGGCCGCCGCAGCCGGGCTTGGAGCAGGCCTCGCCTTCGCGGTCGTAGACGGCGAAGGCGTGCTGGAAATAGCCCAGCGACCCATCGGTCTGCATATAGTCCCGCAGTGAGGAGCCGCCGGCTGCGATCGCATCCGATATCACCGAACGAATGGCTTGCGCGAGGTGTTCGCTTTGGGCTTGGGCTTTCTTTCCGGGCCTGGCGATCGTGCCCGCCTCGCGCAGCGGCGACAGGCCGGCACGCCACAACGCCTCCGACACATAGATGTTGCCGAGCCCGGCGATCAGCCTCTGGTCGAGAAGCGCTGCCTTCAGTGGTGATCGCCGCCCCTTCATCAATGAGGCGAGCAGCGCACCGTCCAATGTGTTGCCCGTAGGCTCGACGCCAAGTCCAGCCAGCATCGGGTGAACGTCCGGCAGTCCCTCCGCAAACAACATGAAGCCGAAGCGGCGCGGATCATTGAAGATCACGCGGGACCGGGCACCGGTTGGAGACTCGACATGGAAGACGACGTGGTCGTGATTGGAGCTTTTCGAGCGGTCGTGCCGGAAGATGCCGGGCATGTCGCTGCCATCGGCCGTCTCGACGCGGAATGAGCCCGACATGCCGAGATGGCAGATCAGCACGGGCCCGCCTTCCAGGTCCATCGTCAGATACTTGGCCCGGCGGCCGAGTGCCGTGATCGTCTTGCCGGTCAGCCGCTGCGCGAATTTCTCGGGAAATGGAAAGCGCAGATCCGGTCGGCGCGCCTCGACGCGGGCGATGGTGGCGCCTTCCAGAACCGGCTGAAGTCCGCGCCGGACGGTTTCGACTTCCGGCAATTCAGGCATGACCGCCGATCGCCGTATAGAAAGAAGTGCCGTAGCGTCCGGGCGCCAGCCCGAGATGCTCGGCCAGGGTCTCGCCAATGTCGGCGAATGTCGTTCTCAGTCCGATGTCGCCGCCCTTGAGACCCGGTCCAGTGCCGATCACCGGAATGCGCTCGCGCGTGTGATCGGTCCCGCCCCAGGTCGGGTCGTTGCCGTGGTCGGCCGTCAGGATGAGAAGATCGCCCTGCCGCAGCCTCGCAAATGCTTCCGGCAGCCGCAGGTCGAAGGCCTCGAGCGCGGCAGCATAGCCTGCGACATCGCGGCGGTGACCGAATTCGGTGTCGAAGTCGACGAAATTGGCGAAGACGAGGTCACCGTCGCCGGCATCATCGATCGCACCCAGCGCCTCGTCGAACATCGCCATGTTGCCTGCCGCCTTGCGCACTTGCGAAATTCCGCGATGGGCGAAGATGTCGCCGATCTTGCCGACGGCGATGACACGGCTGCCACGCGCCGTCAGCCGGTCGAGCAGGGTCGGTTCCGGCGGAGGCACGGCGTAGTCATGACGGTTGTATGTCCGCTCGAAAGTGGCGGTGGTTTCGCCGACGAACGGCCGCGCGATCACCCGTCCAATCCTCAGCGGGTCAACCAGCCTGCGCACCACCTGGCAGAATTCATAAAGCCGGTCGAGGCCGAAATGGACTTCATGCGCGGCGATTTGCAGGACCGAGTCGACCGACGTGTAGCAGATCGGCTTGCCGGTCCGGATGTGCTCCTCACCGAAGCGCTCGATGATCTCGGTGCCCGGCGCATGGCAATTGCCGAGAATGCCCGGCACCTTGCCTTCACGGATGATCGCCTCGGTCAGTTCGGCCGGAAAGGCCGGAACCGTATCCGGGAAATAGCCCCAGTCGAGGCGCACCGGCAGGCCGGCGATTTCCCAATGGCCGGATGGCGTATCCTTGCCGCTCGAAACCTCCTGTGCGGCGCCGTGAAAGGCAGTTGGGAGCATATCCGCCCCGCTGTTGGCAAATCCCAGTCCCGTCGCGGTTTCGGCAGCCTTGCCAAGCCCGAGTGAGGCCATATGAGGGACAAACAGCGGTCCACTACGAGACCCTTCGCGATCCGCACGGCCCTCCGCACAGGCCTCTGCGATGTGCGCGAATGTGTTGGCGCCGGCGTCACCGTAGCGGTCGGCGTCGGCCGCGCCGCCGATGCCGAAGGAATCCAGGACGAAGAGGAAAGCGCGCGCCATCAAGTTGTTGCCAGTTTGACCGACCAGACATAGGGTTCCGCGACTTCATTGGCAATTCGGAAACCAAACGGCAACGGGCAGGCGTGACAATCAGTGCATATCGCCCAAAAGTGCGCAGCGGTTTTGGGGGCAACGACTTGCCCAAAGCAAGCAGTGCGTCGCCCAAAAGTGCGCAGCGGTTTGGGAATGACGATCTGAGCATCGATCCGGGAAAACAGACGGCGGTTCTGTCATGAGGGTTGCGTTAAAGACATATGCCGCTCTGTTGCTGGGGCCGGGCGCGCTCGTCGGGCTCTGGTCCAACCCGGCGCATGCCGACTGGCGCGATGATATCGGCACGTTTCGCATAGGCATCGTTGCCGAGCCAGGTGCCGGCAACGCCGTTCCGGGGCTGGCTGTGTTGACCGACGCCTACACCAAAGCATTGGGCATGAAGGTCGAGTTTGTCGTTGCCCGCAATTATGCCGCGCTGATCGAGGCGCAGGCCGATTCCCGCATCGAATATGCGATCTATTCGGCCACCGCCTATGCAACGGCCTCGCAGCGCTGCTTATGTATCGAACCGCTTGTCGCTCCGGTCGATTCAGACGGCGCGATCGGCATCCGCTCCGTTCTGCTGACGCGGGACGGCAAGCTGCCCGACCTTGCGGCGATGGACCGCCATCGTATCGCCATGGCGCCTTCGGACAGCGTCGGCGGTTCTCTCCTGCCATTGGCGGCGTTGGCCGCGGAAGGCCGCAAGATCGCGGAAGATGCACCGTTTCTGGCCCGTGCCGATTCGGCCGCGGCGGCCGAGACGATGCTGGTCGACGGCAAGGCTGATGGCCTGTTTGGCTGGGTGACGGCCGCTGCCGACGGCCCGCGAGAACCGTCGGGCACGCAGGCCAGGTTGGAGGCGGCAGGGCTCTCGGTGACGGCGCTTCGTGTCGTGTGGACGTCGGGTCTGCTGAGATACGGCCCGCACGCGGTCCGCAGCGATCTCGACCCGGAAGCCAAGCGTCGACTTGCCGTGTTCCTCACCAACCTCAAGTCGACGACGCCCGATATCTACGCCCTCCTGGAATCGGGACATTCCGGCGGCTTCGCTCGCGTGGCGCCAAAAGACTACGAGATGGCCGCTGCTATCGTGCGCTTCGTTTCGGACCGTGAGCCGCAGCAGTAGCGGCCCTGCGCAGGGCCTAGCTGGTTCTGTTCAACAGTCGCTGCAAGGGATCGTCACGCTTCTGCGGGGGCGCAGATAATAGGTTTCGCCCATGGTTATGTTGCTGAAAGCCGAGGTCAGTCCAAGCTTCTGTTGACTGCTCGCGCTCCACGCGATGGCCGGCGTATAGCCGAGGTTGCTTTCGACGCGAATGAGAAACGTGTTGGCGACTCTGAGCGACGTCGGGATCGTTGTCTCGGTGGTGGCGCCGGCGCCACGGCTGGCGACGCCGGCGACCAATTTGCGTGACCAAACCACCAGTGCCCTCGTCGCATCGGGCGTAACCTGTATCGCCGTGATGGTGATGCTAGGGGGCGAGCGGTTGTAGGGCTGAAGGGTGACGCTGCCGATCTGCATGATGGCGTCGACATCCGCTTTGAGGACGCTTGTCTGCTGGGTGACGAGATCGGCCACCATGCTGCCGATACGACTGACCTTCTTGCTGGTCTCGATGGCTTGCGACGCTTCCATTGTCAGGAAATACATGATCAGCAGAATTGGCATGATCAACGCGAATTCAACCGCCGCGATGCCGCGGCGATCGGACCAGAATCGGCTTGCTTTCCGCCAAACTCCCGTAATCATAAGATGTGCCCCCGCACGCATCATGCCCTTGCCCTTTTCTTATACTGCTCGTGCATTCCGCTCAGTTGTCGAACGGCTCGTTCTGCCAGGTCACCGATGCGAAATGCAGGGTCTTGTTGCCGCCCATCGACTGCGCCAGCAGATCGGTCATGATCGGCCACTTGTAGAAGACCCGAAGCATGTTCCTCGACTCCGCCGCACCCGCTGTCACTGAGAACGATTGGGTTGCGGTGCCTTTCGTCAGTACGACGTCGCCGTTCTGGATCTTGAAGCCTGCCGTGGCCGCATCGGCGAACGACGTATATTGGCGAAGATCCACCAGCAGTTGATTGGGACAATCCTGGGAGACGATGATCTGCAGTTTCGTGCAGATCATGTCCCGCAAATTGGTTCCGGCAACGTCAGCCGCTCTCAACTGGCCGGTGCGCAGCTTGCGCGCGACATCGTCGGTGACGTTGGCCATCACCTCCTGGCCGGCAAACGAGATGCAGCTTTCCAGAATGGCAAAGACAAGCAGCGCGAAGGGGACTGAAAGGATCGCGAATTCGATTGCCGTGGCGCCGCGCCGGTCACGAAGGAAGCGGGCGAAAAACCTTGGGCGTCTCACTTTGTGGTCGCCTGCGCGACCGAATTCCTTGCTCATGTCCGATCCTGCCGATCTCTATGCGGTCTCGGAAGGAGCATTAGCGCAAACCGATTGAGGTCCGGTTTGGATGATCGTTAAAGTCGGCGCAGGCCTCTTAACCAGACAATAACCGGAACGGCAGTCGGCAACGCCACCTATCGGCTGACGCTCATCTCCGCTTCCGAAGACTTCTCCGCTTCGCTCTTGTACGAGCTTTCGCAATAGGGTGTGCACGACATCGTCTGGATTTCGGCGCGCCGATAGATGCGCACGGACGAGGCGGCTTGCCGCACCACGGTAACCTGCTCGTCGACGATGGGGCTGCCGTCCGTATCGAGCACGACCAGATTGGTGACCCCGAAGCCTTTGCCGGTGAGCACGATCGTTGAAGCGTCCTGCACCGAAGCGTCGGCGATTGCCGGGTTGCCGACCACGATGGTGTCGGCGGGACGCGACAGTTTGACGATCTTGGCCTGGTTCATCGTGACCTCGATACCGGCGCCGGCCATGGCGGGCGCGACGAAGCTCGAGACGGCAAGAAGCGCGGCAATCAGGATTGACGATCTCGGCTGGGCCATTGAGGCGCTCCACGCAGGCGGACTGATCAACGGAACATGAACGAGATTGGTGAACCAACGGTTAAGCATGCGGTGTCGCCAATGATGCGATGGCAGACAAGGACGCTCGCCGGGCACTGTCCGGAAGTCCACAAACCCGGGGCGAGAAGGCTCAGTGGTATATTAGCCCCAGGTTAACCACGCAATGTGTTCGAACCGGGAAAGGAATCGGTAAGGCTGTTTCTTAAGCCGATCGAAAGAGCTTCTGCCTAGATTGGCAGCATCCGATCAACCATCACAGAAGTTGACGGAAGTGCTGTAACACGTGGAGTAGGAGCTCTCGAATGTCTAATCTCATCGCACGTTTTGTGAAGGACGAATCCGGCGCGACCGCTATCGAATATGGTCTGATCGCCGCTCTCATTGCGCTCGCCATCATCACTGGCGCGGGCCAGCTCGGTACTGCGCTCAACGCCAAGTTCACCAACATCGGATCCACGTTGAACGGCGCTGGCAACTGATTCGCTATCGCTGAAGCAATCAACTTGCAGCAAGGGCCGCCTCACTGGCGGCCCTTGCTTTGTTTGTGAGACCTTAGGGTACCAAGACGTTTTAGCAGCGGGCCTCATCAATCGTTAATCGAACATGTCTAGACTGGCCGCATTGGAATTGAACAATAGGCACAGCGCCGATGCTTGAAGCCCTGATCTTCGTCGTCTTTCCGTTCTGCATGCTGTTTGCCGCGATTTCCGACATGCTGTCGATGACGATCGCCAATCGCGTGCCGGTGCTGCTCGTCGTTGTTTTCGCGCTGGTCGCGCCGCTGACGGGTATGGACTGGGCGGTCTATGGCGGACATTTCGCCGCCGGCGCCCTGGTCCTGGCCGTGACGTTCGGCCTGTTTGCAATGGGCGGCATGGGCGGCGGCGACGCCAAGCTTCTGGCCGCCACCGCGATGTGGATGGGCCTCAATATCAATCTCGTGGAGTATCTTGTCGCCTCGACAATCATCGGCGGCCTGCTGACGCTGGCGATCATCCTCTACCGGAAGTCGCTGCTTGCGGCCGTTACCGGCCAAAATCCGTTTCTGCGCCATTTCGCCGACGAGGCAAAAGGTGTTCCCTACGGCGTCGCCCTCGGCCTTGGCGGGTTGCTGACCTATCCGGATTCGCCTTTGATGGTATGGGCGCTTGCCAGGCTGGCGACTTGAGCACGATCTTATTTTTATTGTCTGTCAGCATTGCCGAAACCCCGTTCTCAACAGGGCCGGCCCGGCCATTTTGGCCGTTCAGACCACATTCCGGCTAATTTATGTAAACCTTAAATTAATCACGATCGTAAGCATTACATTAACCTTGTTTTGACGATTGCCGCTGCAAAGTCCGGCTTGGCTACGTGGTTTGCCAGGGCAAGGGTTCGGACAGATGCCAGCATCGCGATTGATAATTCTGAGCGTGGCGGTGGCCGCGGCGGGTGGCGCTGGCTATGTCGCGAAGAACATGGTGGCACCGCCGCCCCAGGTCGTCGTCGATTCCGGCCCCCAAGCCCCGGCAGTGGCACTCCAGGATGTGCTTGTGCTTTCAGGCGACGTTCCGATGGGCAGCCCGATCCAAAGCAACATCGCCTGGCAATCCTGGCCCGCCGACGGCGTCAACGCGAATTTCATCACCCGCACCGCCGAGCCCGAGGCGCTGGACAAGCTGAAGAGTTCCGTTGCCCGTGTGGCAATGTATGCCGGAGAACCCCTGCGGCGCTCCAAGCTGATCGGCGAGGGGCAGAGCTTCATGTCGTCGATCCTGCCTTCCGGCATGCGGGCGGTCGCCACGGCCATCTCGGCCGATACGTCGGCCGGCGGCTTCATTCTTCCCAACGATTTCGTCGACGTCATCATGACCCGCAGGGCCGATGCCGCCAGCGGCGCCGCCGGCTTCAACACCGAGACCATCCTCAAGAACATCCGCGTCCTGGCCATCGATCAGACCATTCAGGAGGACGAGGAAGGCAAGAAGACCAGGGTGGGTCAGACCGCCACGCTGGAACTGACGCCCAAGCAGGCGGAGATCATCACCGTCGCCCAACAGATGGCGGATCGCCTGACCCTGGCGCTACGGGCAGTCGCGGACGCGCAGGAAAAGAATCTGGGTGAGGCCGACTATCTCGTTTCCGGCAATGGCCGCAGGGGAACGGTGAGGCTGATCAAGTCGGGCGAAGTTTCCGAAGTAGGGGCAAGGAAATGAGGCTAAGCGGTAAACTGCCGGCAATCGTAGCCGCGGCATTCGGCCTGCTGCTCGTCGGAACGAATGTGCAAGGCAGCGTTGTCGAGGCAAAGAACGCGCAGGTCACGGCATCGACGGCCACCCAGCGCGTCAAACTCGGCCTCAACAAGTCGGTGGTCATCGACCTGCCGAGCGATGCCTACGACATTCTCGTCGCCAACCCGGCGGTGGCCGATGCGGTGACCCGCACCGCAAGGCGCATCTATCTGTTCGGCAAGGCGGTCGGCGAGACGAACATCTTTGTCTTCGGTCCGAATGGCGAGCAGATCGTCAGTCTTGACCTGGCCGTCGAACGCGACGTTGCCGGCCTTGAGGATTATATCAGGCGCTTCCTGCCGACGTCGGCCATCAAGGTGGAACTGCTCAACGACAACGTCGTTCTGACCGGAACGGTCGACACGCCGCTGGACGCAAAGCGCGCGGTCGACCTGGCGACGATCTTCGTTTCGGGTGGTGAAGCGACGACGGGAC
The DNA here is from genome assembly GCF_004023085.1 of Mesorhizobium sp. M7A.F.Ca.US.010.02.1.1. Lineage (NCBI taxonomy): Bacteria > Pseudomonadati > Pseudomonadota > Alphaproteobacteria > Hyphomicrobiales > Phyllobacteriaceae > Mesorhizobium > Mesorhizobium sp. M7A.F.Ca.US.010.02.1.1. The sequence goes on from NZ_RZRV01000015.1 coordinate 71,420, forward strand.
AGTATTCGCAGACCGCCGCCGGCGGTTCAGCTCAAAGCGGTGTCGACATCAACAATCCGGACCAGGAACGCCGCACCAGCAAGATCGTCAACCTGCTGCAGATCATTGGCGACGACCAGGTTACGCTGAAGGTCACGGTCGCCGAAGTCAGCCGCTCCGTGATGAAGCAGCTCGGCGTCAACATGGTCGGCAGCGGCAGCTCCAACGGCATTTCTTACAGCGCGGCAAGTTCGCCTGCTTTCGGGTTGGGCAAGCCGATTGCGGCTAGTTCCGGTTTGTTGCTGGGAGACGGGATCGGAAACGGCCTCCAGGCCTACATCAATGCCATGGAGCAAAGCGGCGTGATGAAGACGCTGGCCGAGCCGACCCTCACCGCCGTGTCGGGCGAGAAGGCAACGTTCAAGGTCGGCGGCGAGTACAATCTGGCCACCGGTCGCTCGAGCAATGTCTCGACCGACAATCAGACCGGCCTGACGACATATTCATTTGAAAAGATCGAATACGGCATTGGCCTCGAGTTCCAGCCGGTCGTGTTGTCGGCGGGGCGCATAAGCCTCAAGGTCAGAACCTCCGTATCGGAGCCGACCACGGATGGTGCGCCGACCCTCGAAGGTTCGGGCACTCAACCCGGTATGACGATATTGTCCATCCGCAAAAGGCTTGCCGATACCACTGTCGAATTGCCTTCGGGCGGGTCGATGATGATCGCGGGTCTCGTTCGCGACGACGTTCGCCAGGCTATCTCGGGCCTGCCTGGCCTAGCCAAGATCCCGGTGCTCGGCTCGCTCTTCCGCAGCAGGGACTTCGTCCGCAACGAGACCGAGCTCGTCATCATCATAACGCCCTATCTGGTGAAGCCGGTGGCCCGCAACGACCTTGCCAAGCCGGATGACAATTTCAACGCCGCCAGCGATGGCGCCGGCATGTTCCTTGGCCGCGTCAATCGCGTCTACGGCACCATGCAGACAGACAAGCCCAACGGCCGCTACCACGGCGTTGTCGGCTTCATCTACAAGTGAGCGGGGAAGCGGACATGTCTCAGTCAGCATTGAAGGCAAGCACCATCGCGGCAGCGATGCGCTTTGGCCGCTCGCGGGTCTGCCGGGGAGCCGTTCCTGTCCTGGCGGTTGCGGTGGCGGCTCTGCTGGCCGGCTGCGCCCAGCGCGACAGCATCACGGTCGGCGCCATTCCGGACGATTACCGCACCAACCATCCGATCGTGATCGCCGAGAAGAATCAAAAGATCGACCTCCCGGTTGGTGCCGGTGACCGCGGCATGACCGGCTCTCAGCGCGATACACTTCTTGGCTTCCTCGATGGCTATGACAGAAGTGCCGCCCCGACGCTGACGATCCAGGTCCCGAGCGGATCGGCCAATGAGGTCGCCGCGACCGCGGCGGCCCGTGATTTCGCCCGGCTCGCGATCGCCAGCGGCGTCAAGCGCAACCGGCTTGTCGTCACCTCTTACCAGGCCGCCTCGAGCGAAATATCCTCGCCGGTCCGCGTCGCTTATGTTGCGGTGAGGGCGCGGACCGACAAATGCGGACGCTGGCCAGCCGACCTCGTCGATACGTCGGAGAATAAGCACTATGCCGACTTCGGCTGCTCCTATCAGAACAATCTTGCCGCCCAGATGGCCAACCCGGCCGATCTGCTCGGCCCGCGCAAGCCGTCCACAATCGATGCTGAAAATCGCGGCGCGGTGATCGATGTCTACCGTGCAAGAGGCATTTCGGATGAGTTCCTGGGCAATTCGGAAGTAGACTACTAAGCCGCCAGTCTCGGATAGAACAGGCCACGGGAAAGAGCATGACGATGAGCAACCTTGCCTACGACGCCCCGGTGGACGGCAGCGATACCTCGCAGCAGGACATCGCCGCGATGCAGGCGTTGCGGCCGATCCCGCGCATCTCGATCCAGGCATTCTGCGAGACCGAGGGTGTTGCCAATCCGGTCGAGCGCGCCGGCGAGGACCGCCGCATGACGAAGGCGCATCTCAAGGTGCATATGGGCGGCGTCCCCACCGCCATCGAATTCTACCAATCGGCGCCGACGCCCAACCTGATCCTGCTGGAATCGCGCAGCGAGCCCAAGCAATTGCTGGAACAACTCGCCCAGCTTTCGGAATATTGCGATCCGACGTCGAAGGTGGTGGTGATCGGCCACTACAATGATGTCGGCCTCTACCGCGAGCTCATCCGCAACGGCATTTCCGAATATGTGATCGCGCCGGTCTCGATGGCCGACATCGTCAGCGTGGTGTCGTCGATTTTTATCGATCCGGAAGCCGAGCCGCTCGGCCGCTCGATCGCCTTCGTCGGCGCCAAGGGCGGTGTCGGCTCTTCGACGATCGCCCACAATGTGGCTTGGGCGATGTCCTCCCTGTTCAAATCCGAAGTGGTCGTCGCTGATCTCGATCTGGCTTTCGGCACCGCCAACATGAATTTCGACCAGGATCCGGCGCAAGGCATCGCCGAAGCGGTGTTTTCGCCGGAGCGCATCGATGAAGTCTATCTTGACCGGCTGCTGACCCAGTGCGCCGAGCATCTGTCGCTGCTGGCAGCACCTTCGACGCTCGAACGGGTCTATGATTTCGATCCCGAGGCCTTCGTTCAGCTCATCGACACCGCCCAGCGCAGTGTGCCGCTTCTGGTGCTAGACGTCCCCCATGCCTGGACGGGCTGGACCAAGAACACCCTGGTCAAGGCCGACGAGATCGTCATCACCGCGACACCGGAACTTGCCAATCTGCGCAACACCAAGAACCTCGTCGATATGCTCAAGCGGCTTCGTCCCAATGATCCGCCGCCCAAGCTGATCATCAACCAGGCAGGCGTGCCGAAGCGCCCGGAGATTTCGCCGTCCGACTTCGCCGAGCCGCTCGGCTTGTCGCCGATGTCGGTCATTGCTTTTGATCCGTTGCTGTTCGGCAATGCCGCCAACAACGGACGCATGCTTGGCGAAATGGATGCCAAGAACCCGGTCGTCGCAATGATCAACGAAATGGCGCATGTGCTGACCGGGCGCAGCGAAATCAAGATCAAGAAGAAGGCCGGGCTCGGCAGCCTGCTCGGCAAGCTCTCACGCAACAAGAAGTGACGCTTCAGCAGTGGAATCGGTAGTCGATCATGTTTGGTAAAAGAGGCAGCGACGACGGCAACCGGTTCACCCCGGAATTTCGCCAGCCAGCACCGGCGCCTGTTGCGCCGCCGGCTGCAGGTTCCATGGACACGGCGGTTCTGACCCGGCCCGCGGCTGCGCCAAGCGCAGCTGTCGCGCCGCAGGCGCGCCGTGCGGTCGAGGCACCGCCATTGGCGCCTGAGCCGAAGCGGGCACAGCGCGAAAAGAGCGAAACTTATTACGATACCAAGAGCCAGGTCTTCTCCGCGCTCATCGACACCATCGACCTGTCGCAGCTTTCCAAGCTTGATCCTGAAAGTGCGCGCGAGGAAATCCGCGACATCGTCAACGACATCATCGCGATCAAGAACTTCGCAATGACGATCGCCGAGCAGGAAGAGCTGCTCGAGGATATCTGCAACGACGTGCTCGGTTATGGGCCGCTCGAGCCGCTGCTCGCCCGCGACGACATCGCCGACATCATGGTCAACGGCTCCAGGAACGTCTACATCGAAGTCAACGGCAAGGTCGAACAGACCGGCATCCGCTTTCGTGACAACCAGCAGCTCCTCAACATCTGCCAGCGCATCGTCAGCCAGGTTGGCCGCCGCGTCGACGAATCCAGCCCGATCTGCGATGCGCGCCTTCCCGACGGCTCCCGCGTCAACGTCATCGCGCCGCCGCTCTCCATCGACGGCGCCACGCTCACCATCCGTAAATTCAAGAAGGACAAGCTGACGCTCGATCAACTGGTCAAGTTCGGCGCCATCTCGCCGCAGGGCGCCGAAGTTCTCAAGATCATCAGCCGTGTTCGCTGCAACATCGTGATCTCGGGCGGTACCGGTTCGGGCAAGACCACGCTGCTCAATTGCCTGACCAACTATATCGACCGCGAGGAGCGCGTCATCACCTGCGAAGACTCGGCCGAGCTGCAATTGCAGCAGCCGCATGTGGTGCGCCTCGAAACCCGCCCGCCCAATCTGGAGGGCGAGGGTGAGGTGACGATGCGCGACCTGGTCAAGAACTGCCTGCGCATGCGGCCCGAGCGCATCATCGTCGGCGAAGTGCGCGGACCCGAGGTGTTCGATCTTCTGCAGGCGATGAACACCGGCCATGACGGCTCGATGGGCACGATCCACTCGAACAGCCCGCGCGAATGCCTGAACCGCATAGAATCCATGATTGCCATGGGCGGTTATTCGCTGCCGCAGAAGACAGTGCGCGAAATCGTCGTCGGCTCCATCGACGTGATCATCCAGGCGGCGCGCCTGCGCGACGGATCGCGCCGCATCACCCACATCACCGAGGTGATCGGAATGGAGGGCGACGTCATCATCACGCAGGATATCGTCCTCTACAACATCAAGGGTGAGGACGCCAACGGCCGGCTGTTGGGTGAGCACGTATCGACCGGCATCGGCCGTCCGCATTTCTGGGAGCGTGCACGCTATTACGGCGAGGAGCAGCGTCTCGCCATTGCGCTCGAGGCGATGGAGAAACGCGCTGACTGACGTGTGCTGGGGTGTAAGGGTTCGGGCCAATGTTTGGAATTGACGGCACAGTACTGGCGTTTGTCGTGCTCGCCGGCTTCAGCGCCGGCGCCGTCGCCTATGCATTTCTGTTCACCCGGATCAGCAACGAGAAACAGGTCGGCAAGCGGCTCGAAACGATCAGGACCGCCGAGACGGATCGCTCCGTGGTCAAGGCCTCGCGCGACCGCGTGGCGGAAGCCACCAAGCGGCGCAAATCGGTTCAGGATTCTCTCAACGAACTCGACGCCAAGCAGAAAACCAAGGACAGCCGCGTCAAGAAACCGCCGCTGAAAGCCCAGCTTCGTCAGGCCGACCTCAAGACCACCATCGAGCGTTTCTATATATATTCCGCAATATGCGGCATCGTTTTGACGATGGTCGCCTTTGTGGCCGGAGCCCCGCTGATCGCCTTGCCGGGCGTGCTGCTGGCCGGGGGGCTGGGCCTGCCGCGCTGGTTCGTCACGTTTCGTCGCGCCCGCCGGGTCAAGGCATTCCTCAACGAATTTCCAAATGCGCTCGACATCATCGTGCGTGCGGTCAAATCCGGCCTGCCGCTGAACGACGCCGTGCGCCTGATCGCCAACGAATCGCCCGAACCCGTGAAGACCGAGTTTCGCCGCATCGTCGATTCACAGCAGATGGGCCTCTCTATCCCCGACGCGACCTTGCGCATGCCCGAAACCATGCCTTGCACCGAGGCAAGCTTCTTCGGCATCGTTATCCAGATTCAATCGCAGGCCGGCGGCAATCTCTCCGAGGCGCTGGGCAATCTTTCGCGCGTGCTTCGCGATCGCAAGAAGATGAAAGCCAAGGTCGCGGCGCTGTCGATGGAAGCGAAGGCGTCCGCCGCGATCATCGGTGCGCTGCCCTTCATCGTCGCCTTTCTCGTCTACCTGTCGAGCCCGGCCTACCTGATGCCGCTGTTCAACACCAGCGTCGGAAACCTGATCCTTGGTTGCTCTGCGGTCTGGATGTCGATCGGCATCCTGGTGATGCGCAAGATGATGAACTTCGAAGTCTAGGATGCTGGCATGACCGAGCAAGTCATCAAGACCCTGACGGATCCGAGCTTCCTGATCGCGATGCTGGTCGCGATAGCGGTGTTTGCGACCGTCCTCACCTTGCTGCCGGCGTTTGGCGGAAACCAGCTCAAGTCACGCATGAAATCCGTTGCGCTGGAACGCGACGAACTGCGTGCGCAACAGCGCGCCCGGCTTGCGGTCGAGGCCGACCGCCGTCGCAAGGGCTTGCGCGAGGAACAGTCGATCGGCATGCGCAACATTGTCGACCGGCTGGATCTGAGACGCGCGCTCGCCGATGAGAGCACATTGCAGAAACTCAAGGTGGCCGGTTTTCGTGGACAGAATCCGCTGACGCGGTTCCTTTTCTTCCGTCTCGTGCTTCCTTTTGTCGGTTTCGCGCTGGCCGCAATCTACATCTTCGTGCTCGGAGGGCTGCCCGACAAGCCACTGGTCATCAGGCTGTTCGTCTGCGTCCTCGTTGCTTACGGCGGCTTCTACGCACCGGTCATCTACGTCAACAACCGCGCCACCAAGCGCAAGCAGTCGATCCAGATGGCATGGCCGGATGGGCTCGATCTGATGCTGATCTGCGTCGAATCGGGCATGTCGGTGGAAGCGGCACTGCGCAAGGTCGCCGACGAGATCGGTGCGCAATCGGTGGCGCTGGCGGAAGAATTCATCCTCACCAACGCCGAGCTTTCCTATCTGCCGGAGCGCAAGCAGGCCTACGAGAACCTGGCAAGCCGCACCGGCCTGGATTCGGTCAAGTCGGTGTCGCAGGCGCTCGTCCAGGCCGAGCGTTACGGCACGCCGGTGGCGCATGCACTGCGCGTGCTTGCCGCCGAAAGCCGCGACATGCGCATGAATGCGGCCGAGAAGAAGGCGGCCGCCCTGCCGCCAAAACTTACCGTGCCGATGATCCTGTTTTTCCTGCCGGTGCTCTTCGCCATCATTTTGGGTCCCGCCGGCATTCAGGTCAGCCAACGCGGTATCTTCGGCGATCATGCGGCGCCGGCAACAAACGCCCAGTAGCGGCGAGGTAAATTCCTGCATTCCCTCAAACGAAGAAGCCGCGCATGCAGCGCGGCTTCTTCGTTGGGCATCGGGATTGTGGTCTCAGTTGGTCGCGGATTTCGGCTTTTCCTGGTCCTTGAGCTGGCTCCAGGCATTCTGCTGGGCCAACATCTGCCTGAGATAGGCGACGTTTGCCTGCGCCTGTTCGGGCGAGAGCTCCTGCGAGGCGATCTTCTCGGCCTCGTCGAACCGGCCTTGCAGGCCGACGACCAGTGCCAGGTTCTGGCGGACGCGGCTGTCCGCATTCGGCTGCTGCGCGGCCGAGCGCATATAGGTTTCGGCGGTGCGCAGGTCACCTTGTAGCACATACGACATGCCAAGATTGGAGAGCACGGAAGGCTCGTTCGGCTTGAGGTCGAGCGCCTTGCGGTAAAGCTGGCGTGCATCGTCCTTCTGGCCAGTCTGGTCGAGAATGGCCGCTTCGGCCGACACCAGCTTCCAGTCGGGATATTCCGGTGTTTGAGCGCGGCGCACGGCGTCGAGCGCCGCCTCGAACTGGCCATTGGCGGCCAGCGCCTTGCCATAGGAGGCAAGCACGTCACGATCCTTGGGGAAAGCGATGGCGAGCTTGCGCATCACGGCGAGCGACTGATCGGCGTCGCCATCCATCTGCAATGCCGCCGCATAATTCGTCGCGATCCGCTTGTCGTTGGGGTTCTTCGCGTAGGATTGGCCGAGTGCGCCGGTGGCATTGTGCAGTTCCCCGGCCGACATGCTTTCCAGCGGTTTGCCGCCGGTGCGTGCGATAGAGCCGGTGGAGAGCTTGTCGGTTCCGCAACCGGCGACGCCCGCCGCCAGCGCCAGCACAAGGGCCGTGATGATGAGCCGTTTTCCCCTGGCATCGATCCTGCGGTTGGTCGGCATGGCCACCTAAGCCTCCATTCATGCGCGGCCATTGCGTGGCCGTCTTCCCTCCCGCAGAAATATTCTGTTAACCCTAACGGATGGTTAAGAACGGCGACTCACACGGAGAACATCGCATGCCTGTCGAACTCGTCGGGAAGACATTGCCGGGCGCGCTGCCGGTCCATCTGATCGCCAGGGACGGTCTGGACGCGGCCGGCCTTGCGCCGGCCGCTGTCGCCTGGGCCAGGGCCAACGGCTTTTCCGGCGAGGCAGGCAGGACGCTGGTCGTGCCCGGCGAAAACGGGGCGCTCGGCGGCGCCTTGTTCGGCGTCGGCGATGGCGAAGGCGCGCTCGCCCTCGGCGCACTGTCGAAAGCCTTGCCGGAAGGCGACTGGCATTTCGCCTCGACGCCGGCCGAGCCGGATCTCGCGGCGATCGCGCTGCTGCTCGGCGGCTATGTCTTCACCCGTTACGGCAAGAAGTCAGGCAGGGCGCTGCGCTTCGGCCTGCCGGCAGGCGTCGATGCCGGGCGCGTTCGCCGCATTGCCGATGGCGTCTTCCTGACACGCGATCTGGTCAACACGCCGACCAGCGATATGGGCCCGGAAGATTTGGAGGAGGCGGTGCGGACCCTGGCTGCCAGGCACAAGGCCGAAGTCTCGGTGGTCAAGGGTGACGATCTCCTCGACCGGAATTTCCCGATGATCCATGCTGTCGGCCGTGCGTCGGCCGGCGCGCCGCGCCTTATCGATATGCAGTGGGGGCAGCAAGGGGCGCCGAAGGTAACGCTGGTCGGCAAGGGCGTCTGCTTCGACACGGGCGGTCTCGACATCAAGCCATCGTCCGGCATGCTGCTGATGAAAAAGGACATGGGCGGTGCCGCCAATGTCCTTGGCCTTGCCTCGATGATCATGGCTGCCGGGCTGAATGTGCGGCTGCGCGTGCTCATTCCCGCGGTCGAAAATTCGATTGCCGGCAACGCCTTCCGGCCTGGCGACGTGCTGGTGAGCCGCAAGGGCATCACTGTCGAGATCGGCAACACGGATGCCGAGGGACGGCTGGTGCTGGCCGATGCGCTGGCGCTGGCCGACGAGGAGGAGCCGCAGCTTCTGGTCGACATGGCGACGCTGACCGGGGCTGCCCGTGTCGCGCTCGGCCCCGATCTGCCGCCGTTCTACACCGGCGACGAAATGCTGGCATCCGATCTTGCGGCGGCTTCCGTCGCGGTCGAGGATCCGCTGTGGCGCATGCCGCTGTGGCAGCCCTACGATGCAAAACTGTCGTCGAAGATCGCCGACATCAACAATGTCACCCCGGATGGTTTCGCCGGCTCGATCACCGCGGCGCTGTTCCTCAAGCGCTTCGTCGAAAAAACCGCGGGCTGGGCGCATTTCGACATCTTCGCCTGGAACCCGGCTGACCGTCCGCATGGCCCCGCCGGCGGTGAGGCACAAGGCATCCGCGCGCTGGAGCGGATCATCGCGAAACGCTACGGCTGACGGTTGCAGGCGAGAGACGGCAATCGCTTTGACTGAAACGGAACCGAAACAATTTGCCGTCATGCTGGCGCGATGTCGATTGCGATGCGCCCGAGCCAGGCCTTGCGACTGTGGCAGCAGGTGATGCTGTCGCAGGTGCGCGACGACGCGCCCGATCTGACCATGCGCCAGACGGCAATCCTGTTCACCATCTATCTCGACCCGCCGCCGCACACCGTGCGCGGGCTCGCCGCGCGCCTCAATGTCACCAAGCCCGTGATCACCCGCGCGCTCGACACGATGGGCGCTTTGAAACTCGTCTCGCGCCATCGCGACGAACTCGACAAGCGCAATGTTCTGATCAGGCGCACGGTCGAGGGCGCGCTCTTTGTCGAGCGCTTCGGCGATGGTATCATCGCCAAGGCGCTCGAACTGCCGATGTGAGCGGATTACCTTTTCAGCATAGGTGCTCGATTTGACTGCCAGGGATGCCCGCCTTCACGCTTTTCGTTCCGACCTCGCCGATGCAAGGCTGAAGGGCGAGGTCGCCGCCGACCGCTTCGTCGCCGGCCGGCCGGCGCGGGTCATCGCGTCAGTGGCCGATATGCGCAAGGCGCCGCGGCCGGATGCCGGCATCAACACGCAGGCGCTGTTCGGCGATGATGTCCTGGTCTTCGATGTCGCTGAAGGCTGGGCCTGGGTCCAGGCCGAACGCGACGGCTATGTCGGCTATGTCGCCGACACGATGCTCGGGGGCCGGGATCACGCGGCCACTCACATCGTCTGCGTGCCGCGCACCTTCCTTTACCCCGGGCCGGATCTGCGCTTTCCGATCGCCGGACAATTGTCGATAGGATCGACGGTGGCAGTGACGGAGGCCGCCGAGACGCGCGGTACGCATTATGCGGTCCTGCCTTCCGGCGAGGCGCTGATCGCAGGTCACCTGCGGCCGCTCAGTGAAGCTGCCTCCGACTATGTCGCGGTTGCCGAGGCGTTTCTCGGCACGCCCTATCTCTGGGGTGGCACTTCCGGGTTCGGCATCGACTGTTCGGGCCTAGTGCAACTGGCGATGCGCATGGCCGGCAGCGACGTGCTGCGCGATTCGGACATGCAGGCGGCGACACTTGGCGAGCCGCTCGAACCGGGACCTGATTTCTCAGGCTTGCGACGCGGCGATCTGGTGTTCTGGAAGGGCCATGTCGCCGTCATGAAAGATGCCGACACGATGATCCACGCCAATGGCCACACCATGCTGGTGTCGCACGAGGGATTGAAAGACGCCGTCGCGCGCATCGGCTATCTCTATGGCAGCCCGACAGGGTTTCGGCGGCCTTAGGGAAGAACGATCCCCTTTTGTTCCGATTCTTCTTGGCGATTGACTGCCGTCGCGCTACCTCTGGCAGGTGACAGAGCAGCCGCGCCTTGCCGAACAGAATGCCGCCGTGGCCCTGCCCGAACCATTCATCAGATGGTTTGGCGAGAAAGGCTGGTCGCCGCGCGCCCATCAGATCGAACTTCTGGCGAAAGCCCAGGCCGGGCAATCAGTCCTGCTGATTGCGCCGACCGGTGCCGGCAAGACGCTGGCCGGGTTCCTGCCTTCGCTGACCGAACTGGCCAACCGGCCCAAGAGAAAGCCGGGCCAGGCGCGTCGCGGTATCCACACGCTCTACATCTCACCGCTGAAGGCGCTTGCCGTCGATATTGAGCGCAATCTCGGCAAGCCGGTGGAAGAGATCGGCCTGCCCGTCACCATCGAAACGCGCACCGGCGACACGCCGGCGCACAAGCGCCAGCGCCAGAAGCTGGTGCCGCCCGACATCCTGCTGACCACGCCCGAGCAACTGGCGCTGCTGATAGCGGCAGGCGATGCAAAACGTTTCTTCGAAGATCTGCGCTACGTCGTGCTCGACGAACTGCACTCGCTGGTGACGTCGAAACGCGGACATCTGCTGGCGCTCGGTCTGGCGCGGTTGCGCAGCTTTGTCCCTGGTCTGCAAACCATCGGGCTGTCGGCGACGGTGGCCGAGCCGGACGAGTTGCGGCGCTGGCTGGTCAGCCAGAATCCGCCCAAGGGTTCGACAGGCCATGACATGGCGGAACTGATCGTCGTCACCGGGGGCGCGAAACCGGAGATTTCCATCCTCGATTCCGAAGAGCGGGTGCCATGGGCGGGACATTCGGCGCGCTACGCCACGCCGGAAATCTATCGCGAGATCAAGCGCCACAAGACGACCCTGTTGTTCGTCAACACGCGCAGCCAGGCGGAGCTGCTGTTCCAGGAATTGTGGCGGGTCAACGAGGATACGTTGCCGATCGCGCTGCATCACGGTTCGCTCGACGTCGCCCAGCGTCGGCGCGTCGAAAAGGCGATGGGGGAAAACGCACTGCGCGCCATCGTCGCCACCTCGACGCTCGACCTCGGCATCGACTGGGGCGATGTCGATCTGGTTGTGCATGTCGGTGCGCCGAAGGGGGCGAGCCGGCTGGCGCAACGCATCGGCCGCGCCAACCACCGCATGGACGAGCCGTCCAAGGCGATCCTCATCCCGGCCAACCGCTTTGAGGTGCTGGAATGCCGGGCCGCCCTCGACGCCAACTATCTCGGCGCGCAGGACACGCCTCCCTTGATCGATGGCGGTCTCGACGTGCTGGCGCAACATGTACTCGGCTGCGCCTGCGGCGCGCCGTTCCGTGCCGATGATCTGTTCGAGGAAGTGCGAACGGCAGCACCCTATGTCAGCCTCGACCGGCCGACTTTCGACCGCGTCATCGATTTTGTCGCCACCGGCGGCTATGCGCTCAAGAATTACGAGCGCTACGCCCGCATACGCCTGAACAAGGATGGATTCTGGCGGGTGTCCAATCCGCGCGTCGCCCAGCAATACAGGCTGAATGTCGGCACCATCATCGAGGTTCCGGCGCTGAATGTGCGCTATATCAAGGCCGGCGGCAAAGGTGCGGCTTCGCGCGGCGGCCGGGTTCTCGGCAAGATCGAGGAGGCCTTCCTCGAAACGTTGACGCATGGCGACACCTTCATGTTCGCCGGCAAGGTGCTGCGCTTCGAAGGCATCCGCGAGAATGAATGCTTCGTGTCGAACGCGCCCGGCAGCGATGCCAAGGTGCCTTACTATGGCGGCGGCAAGTTCCCGCTTTCGACCTATCTCGCCGAACAGGTCCGCATCATGCTGGACGACCCGCAGCGATGGAAGAAGCTGCCCGAGCAGGTCGCCGACTGGCTGCGATTCCAGGCCGACAAATCGGTGCTGCCCAAACGCGATGACCTGCTGATCGAGACCTTTCCGCGCGGCAACCGCCACTATCTGGTGGCTTACCCGTTCGAGGGCAGGCTGGCGCACCAGACGCTCGGCATGCTGCTCACCCGCCGCCTTGACAGAGCAGGAGCCAGGCCGCTCGGCTTCGTCGCCACCGATTATGCCTTGGCGATATGGTCACTGGGCGACATGGGCGCGATGTTCAAAGCCAGGAAGCCTTCGCTTGGCGCGCTTTTCGACCAGGACATGCTTGGAGACGACCTCGAAGCCTGGCTGGCCGACAGCTGGCTTCTCAAGCGCACTTTCCGCAATTGCGCGCTGATTTCGGGATTGATCGAGAAACGCCACCCCGGCCAGGAAAAGAGCGGCCGCCAGGTCACGGTCTCGACCGACCTGATCTACGATGTGCTGCGCAGCCATGAACCGGACCACATTCTGCTGCAGGCAACACGCGCCGACGCAGCGACCGGCCTGCTCGATGTCAGCAGACTTGCCGACATGCTCTCGCGCATCCAGGGTCGAATCGTGCATAAGGCACTCGAACAGATATCGCCGCTCGCTGTGCCGATCATGCTCGAGATCGGCAAGATGCCGGTCCATGGCGAAGCCGATGAAACGCTTTTGATGGATGCGGCGACATTGGTCGAGGAGGCCATGGGGCCGGGAATGGCTGAGGAATGAATTTTTCGCTGGCGCGCACATCGCTGATCGCCGAGGCCGATCTCGTCGGCATCGCCGGCGAGCGCGCTGTCTGCGACCCGCGCGGCGTGCTCTATTTTCCGGATCTGCGGCTTCTGGCCGTGTCCGATCTGCATCTGGAAAAGGGTTCGTCGCTGGCACGCCGCGGCACGCTGATTCCGCCCTACGACACCGGTGCGACCTTGCTGCGGCTTCAGGCCGTGATATCGGACTACCAGCCGTCGATCGTCATCAGCCTGGGCGACAGCTTTCACGATGGCGGCGGCGCCCAACGTATGCACGCAAGTTTCCGCGAGCGGCTGGAAGCACTGATGGCCGGCCGGCAATGGTTCTGGGTCACCGGCAATCACGACCCGGAAGCGCCAGCCGATCTGCCCGGCGAAACGGTGCGTGAACTTGCTACAGGCTCGCTGCTGTTCCGGCATGAGCCGTCGAAGCAGCGTGTCGAAGGCGAAATAGCGGGCCATCTGCACCCCTGCGCCCGTATAGTCCAGCAGGGCCGCTCGGTGCGGCGCCGCTGCTTTGCCGGCGACGGCGGCCGCATGATCATGCCGGCCTTCGGCGCCTATACCGGCTCGCTCAACGTGCTCGACCGCGCCTATGCCGGGCTGTTCCGGCTGGACACGCTGATGGCTTATATGCTGGGCGCCCAACGCATCTTTGCCATTTCCGGCTCGATGCTGCGGCCGGGCTAAACAACCTTACCTGCCATAGTAGAGCGTAACCGTGTGCTTCGCCTCGGCGAAGAACAGCCAACGTTCGACCAGCATGCCGGCGAACTGGATTGCAGCAGCAAGTACCGTCAGCAACGCTGCCAGCGGCCATGGCAGGGCGAACACAATGGCGAGCAGCCCCAAGGGCAACACGAAGGCCAGAAGCTGCGTGATGTGGCGCAGCCGCGCGCTGTGCTTGCGCGCGATGCGGAAACCCATTTCCTTGAGCAGGTAGTTTTCCTCGGTATGCGGCCATTCCAGCGACCGCACCGTGCCTCCGGCCAACCCGGTCGCGGTGTTGGCGGTGGTCGCGATCTCCAATCGGTCGTTGTAGCGCCAGGTCGCGAGCTTCCAGCCCCAGCCGAGCAAGGTGAGCAGCAAGCAAGCCGCCAGAAGCATCTTCGAGCCGAGAGCAAATCCCTGCAGCAGCGCGTTCAGCAGCACGCTGCCGGTCATCGCCGAGAAGATGAGGTAGGCCGGTAGAGTGTAGCGGCTGTGCCACTGGGCGATCGGCTTCAGCGACGCATAGATCATGCCTGTGGTGCAGACGGTGACGATCGCGCCGCAGGCCGCCAGCAATCCGGCAATGGCCACCCAGCCACTGGTGCGGCCAAAAAATACCCAACCGATGCCAAACAGTCCCGCCGGAATGAAGGTGATGACCGAGGCGACGCCTTCGCGCGACAGCCATGAACTGCGCCATTGCGAGAACGCCCGCCAGGCGCGTTCGGGTCTGCCGAGGTGGCCAGTCGAGGACAACAGTCCGGCTACGATCAGGCCGAGCGCCAGCCCCATGCCGATGAAGCCCAGCCAGAAATCGGGTGGGATGATCTGGAATCCTCCGAGCACGCCCAGCAGCGCGAGCAGGCCGTAGCCCGCCCCGGTGGCGGTGGTGAAGAAGACGACGGAGAAGGCTGGATGCATGGGTCAGTTCGAAAGCATGCGGTCGACCCAGCCGAGGAAACCGCCTTCGGCCCGCACCGGTTCGAGTGCGGGTGCTGCCACCGATGCGGCGCGCGTGGTGTGGGCGCGCGGCGGCAGGTATTTGTTGGTCGGGCGATAGCCGAGCTCAGGCATCAGGTCGACGCCGCCACGCTCCGCCACCAGTTGCGAAACCGCCGATAGGGGATCGCCGAGATCGCCGAAATGCCGGGCGCTGGTCGGGCAGGCGGCGACGCAGGCCGGTACGCGGTCCTCTTCGGCCAGATTGTCATTGTAGATGCGGTCGACGCACAGCGTGCACTTCTTCATCACCCCGACGTCCGTATCGAATTCTCGCGCGCCATAGGGACAGGCCCAGCTGCACAATTTGCAGCCGATGCACTTGTCCTCGTCGATCAGCACGATGCCGTCCGAGGCCCGCTTGTAGGAGGCGCCGGTCGGGCAGACGGTGACGCAGGCCGGTGTCTCGCAATGCAGGCAGGAACGCGGAAAATTGACGGTGCGCCCGCCCATCTCGGTCGTGTGCTCGTAAGCGTGCACGCGGTTGAACCAGACGCCGTCGACATGGCCGCCATAGGGGTCGATGTCGGTCAGCGGTGCCATGTGGCCGCCGGTGTTCCATTCCTTGCAGGCGGTGACGCAGGCCTGGCAGCCGACGCAGGTGTCGAGATCGATGACGAGGCCGAGCTTCTTGCCGCTTTGGCTTGGCAGACAGGTCATTCGGTCGCCTCTCTTGCCCTGCGGAATTCGGCACCGAAGCGAAGGATGTCGGGTGAGGGTTCGAAATGCGGCGGCTGCCGGAAACGCTCGAATTGCGGCTCGGTGAAGCCGGCTTCCTCGACAGCGCATTTGACGATGCGCACGCGCAGGTCGAACCATGCGGCCTGGCCTGTGACCGGATCGGAATTCGAATAGCGTTTGCCCTGTGCATCGGCCGAGGTCTGGTCGCCGATGATATGGTTGAGCAGGAAGCCACGGTTGCTCTCGGCCGCGTCGTCCTTCAGCCCCCAGCTGCCGCGCCGCTTGCCGATGGCGTTCCAGGTCCAGACCGTGCTTTCGTTGACCCCGTCGATCAGCTTGATCTGCCCCTTCACCCTGCCGTTGATGCTTTCGATCCACACCCAGTCGTCATCGACAAGGCCAAGGCCGGCTGCCGTCCGGTGATGCACGAACAGCCGGTTCTGGCTGGTGATCTGCCGCAGCCACGCATTCTGCGATCCCCAGGAATGGTACATGTGCATGGGCCTCTGCGTCAGCGCATGCAGCGGATATTTTTCGAGGTCGACGACCGCTTCCTCGAAGGGCATGTACCAGAAGGGCAGCGGGTCCATGTAGGTCTCGATGCGCTGGCGATCGCCCTTTGGCGGCAATACGGGGCCATACCCACGCGCGGCGAGGCGGAAGCGCTGCATCGGCTCGCAATAGAGCTGGAAGACGATTGGCTCCGCCTTGGGGATGAAGCCCATCTGCACCGCGAAGTCGAGATAGGAGCGGTTGGCCATCTTATAGTAGCGCTGGTCGTCGGCGAAATCGTGATGCCAGAAGCCGCCATTGTCGATGTAGCGCTGCAACTGATCCGGGTTGGCCTCGCCCCTGCCGGTCGAGGTCCCATCCTTGCCGCGCCAGCCGGCGAGCGGGCCGATGCCGGGCGTGCGCTCATGATTGACGATGTAGTCGGCGTAGTCGCGGTATTTGGCCGTGCCGTCCTCATCGACGAAACCGGGCATGCCGAGCCGGGCGCCGAGTTCGATCAGCACCGACTGGAACGGCCTGACGTCGCGGTCCGGCTCGACGACGGGATAGCGGATGGCGTCGCCCGGTCCGTCGGCATGGCTGATGGGCCGGTCGAGCAGGCTGATGCAATCATGCCGCTCGAGATAGGTGGTATCCGGCAGCACCAGGTCGGCGAACGGCACGGTCTCGGAATAATAGGCATCGGAATAGATGATGAAGGGAATCTTGTAGTTGCCCGCTTCGTCGCTGTCGGTCAGCATGGCAATGGTCTCAACGGTGTTCATCGAGGAATTCCACGCCATGTTCGACATATACATCATCAGCGTATCGATCGGGTACGGGTCGCCGGCCCAGGCATTGCGGATGACGGTGTGCATCAGGCCGTGCGCGGCCAGCGGCGCGTCCCAGGAATAAGCCTTGTCGATACGAAGCGGTGTGCCGGCCTCATCGACAAGCAAATCGTCCGGCCCGCAGACGAAACCGAGTGGCATGCCGTCAAGCGGCGTCATCGGCTTGACGGTTTTGCCGGCCGGCTTCGGTCCTGGCGGAGCGGAGCGGGGGTAGGGCGGCTTGAAACGGAAACCGCCGGGAACATCCACCGTGCCCAGCAACACTTGGAGGAGATGGATGGCGCGGCAGGTGTGAAAGCCGTTCGAATGGGCCGAGATGCCGCGCATGGCGTGCATCGAGACAGGCCGCCCTTTGATGGTCTCGTGCCGGCGCCCGGCCCAGTCGGTCCAGGCGATCGGCAGTTCGATCGTCTGTTCGAAGGCGACATGCGCAAGTTCGGCGGCGATCCTGCGGATCGTATCGGCGGCAATGCCGCAACGCTCGGCGACCGCGTCCGGCGCATAGCTCTCATCGAGGTAGCGGTCGGCGATGAGCTGAAACACCGGGACGCAGTGGCGCCCGCCGATCGTGAAGCTGCCCGTCAGTGCCGGCTTCGCACTGGCATCAGTGGCGCCGACAGGCGTCTTCGCAACCCTGTCCCACGCCAGGGGATTTCCGTCGGCGTCGCGCACGAACAGCCCGTCATCGGCGGCACCCGACTCCTGCACGACGAGAACATGGGCATTGGTGTAGCGCAGCAGATAATCGAGATCGACGCGGCCCGCCTTGAGCAATTCGTGGATGAGGGCGAATACGAACAGCCCATCGGTGCCGGGCCGAATGCCGATCCAGTCGTCTGCGATGGCATTGTAGCCGGTGCGGCACGGGTTGATCGAGACGACCTTGGCGCCGCGCGCCTTGAGTTTGCCGAGGCCGATCTTGATCGGGTTGGAATCGTGATCCTCGGCGACGCCGAACAGCATGAAATACCGGGTGTTGTCCCAGTCGGGCTCACCGAATTCCCAGAACGAACCGCCGATCGTGTAGAGACCGCCGGCCGCCATGTTGACCGAGCAGAAGCCGCCATGGGCGGCAAAGTTCGGCGTGCCGAACTGGCTCGCCCACCAGCCGGTCAGCGACTGCGACTGATCGCGGCCGGTGAAGAAGGCCAGTTTCTTGGGGTCGGTCCGGCGGATCGCCGAGAGCCGTTCGGTGGCGATCGAAAACGCCTCTTCCCATTCGATCTCGCGGAACTCGCCAGAGCCGCGCAGGCCGGTGCGCAGCAGCGGCTTCTTCAGCCTTGCCGGACTGTAGTGCTGCATGATGCCGGAGCTGCCCTTGCCGCAGATCACGCCGCGATTGACCGGGTGGTCCTTGTTGCCGTTGATGTAGCGGACCTTGCCATCCTTGATGTGCACATCGATGCCGCAGCGGCAGGCGCACATGTAGCAGGTCGTCTTGGCGATGCTGTCGGAAACATCAGGCGAGGTGTCGACGCCGTCGCCTTCGTCAGGCGCTCGCGTGTCGGCAAGCGGGCGTTGCGATGGTGCCGAATTCGCGCCGCGCGGCGGTCCCTGCATCATGATCCGGTGGCGCCTGTACGGCCCATGGATTTGGCCCGCGTCTTCGGTCCGGGGCCGCGCATGTAATGCTCTTCCGGGTGGTAGCGATCGCCGGCCAGCCGCCGTCTTATGCCGCGGGTCCAATGCGCAAGCAGGGATCTGAACCGCCCGACCATTCTGCTCTCTGCGATCTCTCGGCGAATTTTTTCTAACTTCACCCAAAAACTTAGAATAAAGCTATCGATCCGTCTAATCAGTTGTTCTTGTAAATTCGATCGATATTGGTTCTTAATGCAGACATGACCCTGGACCAGTTGCGGATTTTCGTCGCCGTCGCAGAGCGCGGCCATATGACCAAGGCGGCGGAACTGCTGGGCATTTCGCAGTCGGCCGCATCGGCCGCCATCCGGGCGCTTGAAGAACAGCACGGCGTCCATCTGTTCAACCGCGTCGGCCGCAACATCGAGCTTGCCCAGACCGGCCACCGGTTCCTGCCGGAGGCCAAGGCCGTGCTCGAGCGGGCCGCCGCCGCGCGCAATGTGCTGGAGCATGTCTCACAGACCGTCACCGGCAGCCTCTCGATCGCCGCCAGCCAGACCATCGCCAGCTATTGGCTGCCGCGCCGGCTGGCTTCCTTCCACGAAGCCTATCCGGCCGTCAGGCTAAGCGTCTCCATCGGCAACACCAGGCAGGTCGAGGCCAATGTCCTCGATGGCGCCGCGGATCTCGGCCTGGTCGAAGGCCGCACCGAGTCCGACATATTGCGCCGCGCCAAGGTCGACGTCGACAGGCTGATGCTGGTGGTTGCCAGCGCGCATCCGGAGATCCCCGAAGTCGCGCCCGGCCGCCCTGACATCAAGGGCCTGCGCTGGATCATCCGCGAGGGTGGTTCGGGTACGCGCGAGGTGCTGGAGGATCTGGCGCGCCACGAAGGGATTTCGCTCGCCGACCTCCAGATATTCCTGGTGCTGCCGAGTAATGAGGCTATCCGCCAGGCGGTCGAGGCAGGAGCCGGCGCCACCATCATTTCGGAGCTTGTCGTGGCCCGCGCCGTGGCCGAAGGCGGTCTGAGATCGGTGCCGCTCGAACTGCCGAAACGCGACTTCGCCATGATCACTCATCGCGATCGCCAGGCAAGCCTGGCCCAGATGGCGCTCAAGGCACATCTGGGTACGGAGATGAACGGGTCCGCGCCAAGATAGGGTCCGTTGAGATTCAGGTCAGGCCGAGTCGAAAATGGCTGACGCCGAGAACCGGAGCGGAGCGTACTTAAAGTACGTGAGCACCGGAAGCGCAGGTACCAGCCATTTGCAGGCCGGCATCACCTGAATATCAATGGACCCTGATCAGCCGAACTTCCGTTGGGCATCTAGCGCCAGCCCAAGTCCGACCGAGCCGAACATGTCGCCTTCGATGACGGACGCCTGCGGCACCAGCGACAGGATTTCTCGTCTGGCCAGCGGGATCGCGGTCGATCCGCCAGTCAGGAACACCGCGGTGATGTCGGATGGCTTCACCTGGGCGTCACGGATGGTCTGCGCCACCGTTGCTGTGACACGCTCGATATCCCTGGCGATCGTGGCATCCAGCCCGTTGCGCGTGATTTCGGCGGCGAACTCCGCACCCGGCAGCTTCACCACGACATCTGCGGACGATCTGTCGGTCAGCTGTATCTTGGCCTTCTCGACGAGTGCCGCCAGCGCGTGTCCATAGCGGTGTTCGACGATGTGGATGAAACGGCCGACCAGGTCGGCGCGCTCGGCCTCGTAGCGGATCTGGCGCAGATGCGTCATCGCCCTGGCGGTGTAGACCAGATTGATGCGCTGCCATGTCGCCAGATCGATGAAGTAGCTTGCCGGCAGATTGCGCTTGCCGTCCTTGGTTGGCGTCAAATAGCCGAGCTGCGGCATCACATGGGCGATGCTCAGCTGCCGATCGAAATCCGTGCCGCCGATGTGGACGCCCCGGCTGGCCAGGATGTCGTCCTTGCGGTCGAGCGACCGGGAGCGCTGCGGTGAAACGCGCACGATCGAGAAGTCCGACGTGCCGCCGCCCATATCGATGATCAGCGCCAGTTCCTCGCGCGTCACCTTCTGCTCGTAGTCGAGCGCCGCCGCGATCGGCTCGAACTGGAAAGCGATGTGCTTGAAGCCCTGGGCACACGCGGCGTTCTCGAGTTCGCTTTGCGCCTTCGCGTCGGCCTCGGCATCGTCATCGACGAATTGCACCGGCCGGCCAAGCACGACGGTCTCGACCGTATCGCCGGCATCTGCTTCCAGCCTCTTCTTGAGATGGCCGAGGAACATGCCGACGATCTCCATGAAGCCGATCGACCGCGATTTGATGCGGGTCTTTTCATGGGCCAGCGAACTGCCGAGCACGCTCTTCAGAGAACGCATCAGCCGGCCTTCGACGCTGTCGGTGTAGTTGGCGATGGCGTGGCGGCCAAAGCAGGTGCGGTTGTCCTCGAAGTTGAAGAATACGGCACTGGGTAGCGTCACCTGGCCGTCCTCAAGCACGACGAGCCGCGGCTGCCCGTTGCGGACCACGCCAACGGTGGAGTTCGAAGTCCCGAAGTCGATGCCGCCGAAGGCTGGTCGCATGACAAGTTCCTGTATTTGTCGTCGGCGAGCCAAGAGGCGCCATGAGAAATCGCGCGCTGTCCGGGGACGGGCTGCTCTGCCAAACCGAATTGTTTGTGTGTGCCATTTGGCCGGGGAGCGCGGTCTACCGCATGCCTCGGCAAAGGGAAACCACTTTTCGGGAAAGTTCTGAAGTGCGTCGCGTTTGAGCGGATTCACGCGACGCACTTCAGGTCTTGATTCGATGCATGTCGTTCTCCCAAAACCGGGGCCACTTTTGGGCGACATGCATTAGTCCCGCCGGAAGATCAGCCTTCCAAGCCAGCCAGTCAGCATGGCCAGCGATATCGCGAAGACGCCATAGAGGAACGAATAATTGTGCGCGACACGGAAGATCGACTGCTCGAAACCGGATTTGCGGATTTCGAGCTGGGCCGAGCTTTCCTTGATGAACAGGCCGCTCTTGAACAGGAACGCGCGGGCTTTATGGGTTCCAACTGGCACATTCGGTGCCAGCCTGACGGTGGCGCGGAAAAGGTTCTGCGACAAAAATTGCACGCCGCCGACATTCTCGCTGTAGAGGCCGGTCGCCGACTTGCGCTCCCGCAGTGCCGCCGTGAACTCCTCGATCGTCGCCGGGCTGTCGCCGGCATCGGCGGGCTGCATATAGAGGTTGGAGGCGCCGAGCGACAGCTGCTTGTAGCTGTTGGGTTCGGTGATGTCCTGCAGCGGCCGCGTCGTCGCCACCGAATAGGAGACGGGCACGTTTTCGAAGGTCTCGGAGTCCAGATTGACCCAGACGCCGAGCACCCTGTCCTTGCGGCGCACCACCACCGGCTTGGGCGGACCTTCGAGCACGACGATGACGTCGTAACGGCCTTGGCGCGCGACGAGTGGATCCGGGTTTTCCAGCGAACCGAAGATGGTCAGGTCGGCCCCGGAAAAGCCGGCGGTGATCGAGACGTTGTCGGTGGAGAGCCCGATCTGGATGCCTTCGGTCAGCGGGACCTGTGCCTTCGCCGGCACGGCGGCCGCAAGCAGCGACAGGACAATGGCGGTTGCGAATGTGTTGCGAGCCCTCATCAGTTGAGGCCCGCGGCAGACAGCGAATAGAGGTTGGGCGGGGTGACGAACAGATCGATCGCCAATCGTATCGCCACCGCCAGCACGAGCAGCGCCAGCAACGCCCTGAGCTGCTCGCCGCGCAGCCTCTGGCCGGCCTTGGCGCCGTACTGCGCACCGGCGACGCCGCCCGCCATCAGCAGGAAGGCCAGCACGACATCGACCGTCTGGTTGGTGGTGGCGTGGACCAGCGTCGTATAGGCGGAGGTGAAGATGATCTGGAACAGCGAGGTGCCGATGACGACGTTGGTCGGCACTTTCAGCAGATAGATCAGTGCCGGCACCATGATGAAGCCGCCGCCGACGCCCATGATCGACGACAGGAAGCCGATACCGGCGCCAAGGCCAAGTACGGGGATGACGCTGACGAACAGTTTTGACGCCCTGAACCGCATCTTCAGCGGCAAGCGGTGGATCCAGTTGTGCTGGCCGGATTTCTTCAGCACCGGCGCCGCACCGCTGCGCGTGGCGCGCAGCGCATTGACGCTTTCGACCAACATCAGCCCGCCGACGGTGCCGAGCAGCACGACGTAGAGCAGCGAGATGAACAGGTCGAGCTGGCCGAGGCGGCGCAGGAAGGCGAAGACGTAGATGCCGCCGGTGGAGCCGACAATGCCGCCGGCCAGCAACACCCCGCCGAGCTTGAAATCGAGCGTACCCCGCTTCATGTGCGAAAGGACGCCGGAGACGGAGGAGGCGATGACCTGGTTGGCGCCGGTGGCGACAGCGATCGCCGGGGGTATGTTGTAGAAGATCAACAGCGGCGTGATGAGGAAGCCGCCGCCGACGCCGAACATGCCCGACAGGAAACCCACCGCCGCGCCCATGGCCAGCAGGACGAAGATATTGACGGAAATTTCCGCGATCGGGAGATAGATGCCCACCCGTCAGTCTCGATCAGTTCTGCCGTCGGCGAATGCAACCGTTGCGGGCATCTTGGACCGACAAGCCAATTCGTTCTTGCGCCGGAGGTGCTGCGAAGTCAAACCGCGCTACGCCGCCGAAACAAAAAACATCTCAATCAGTTAACAGGCGAATGTGTGGCAGAGGCGTCGTGGAAACGACGCCTCCGCCGTTATTTGCGCGCCAGCAGCGCCTTGACCAGTTTTTCATCGACTTCGCCGGTCGCCGGCATCTTGTTGTCGGTCTGGAAAGCCATGATCGCGGTCTTCGTCTTCTGGCCCATCTTGCCGTCGGCGCCGCCGGCGTCGTAGCCGTTCTTGTTGAGAATGCGCTGGATGTTCTGGACGGCCTTCTTCATGTCGATGCTGGCTGTCGTCTGCGGTGTGCCGTCCTGCCAGGATTCAGGAATGTCGGCCGAATTGGCCGCCGCATCCAACGGCTTGGCCTTCCACAGCTCAGTCGCGGCGCGGGCGCGTTCGAGCTGCTCGGGCCGCAGCGCATTGGCGATCTCGTCACGCTTGGCCGCCGCATCCTTGTCGCCGGTCTTGGCGACAAGCGCGAACCATTTGTAGGATTCCTCGAGGTTCTGTTTCATGCCGACGCCCTTAGCGGCGAGGATGCCGAGGTTGAACTGGCTGTCCTTGACGCCGACATCGGCCGCCGCCTGGAACCAGTGCGCGGCCGATTCATTGTCGGTCACGCCGTCTGCCGCCATGGCGAACAGGACGGCTAGATTGTGCATGCCGCTGGCGTTGCCCTGTGCTGCGGCAAGCTGGTACCAGGTCTTCGCCTTCTTGATGTCGCGCGCGACGCCGACGCCCTTTTCGTAGAAATTTCCGATGCGGTATTCGGCCGGCGCGAAGCCGAGTTCCGCCGATTTCTCGTACCACTTGGCCGCTGCCGCCATGTCTTCCTTGACGCCGCGCGACTCGGCATAGCGCGAGCCGATTTCGAACAGCGCCTTGGCGTCGCCGCCGGCGGCGGCATCACGCAAGGCGGGCGGGCCGGCGTCAGCGGGAATGTCGAACTTTGCCGTCGTCGCCGGCGAAGCGTCCACCGGCGGAACCGCGCCCGTGGTGTCCTTGGCGATGGTCGGCTCTGCCGCCATAGGCTGGATGCCGGTGTCGGTATCGGCAGCTTCCGGGGCGACCGGAACGGTCGAGGGCGGCGCAGCCGGGGCTGTTGTCTCGGACACCGCTGGGTTCGCATCGGCCGATGTGGCCAAGGCGACGGGCGCCGGAACCGGCTCGGCGGTCGGCGCGGCACCCATCGACGGCTCGGCGCCTGACGGCGTGGCAATCATGCTTTGCGCGGCCATGTCGTCCTTGGTTGCCGGTGCGGACGGCTCGGCCTGTCTGACGGCATGGTCCGGCGCGCTTTCCACTGCCGCGGGCTGCGCGTCCGTCTTTGGCTGGCTCGCGGCATCGAGCGAGGCGGTCTGCACCGGCTGCGAGGCGACGATCGGCGCGACATCGTTGCTCGCCACCTGGGCCGGATCGGCGAAGAAGGCCTTGCCCAGTTGCAGAGCGCCCAGCGCCAGCAGGATCGCGGTTGTCCCCATCAGGATTGGCTTGCGCCGTGCCTTGAGCAGGTCGCCGATCCGCAGCGCCTTCACCGGTCCGGTCACCGTCGACTGGCGCTTCAGCGCATCGGCCTCGGCGGCCGCGGCCTGCGCCGCGCGCCGGGCCGCGGCGATGAAATCCGATTTCGCGGCGTCGGTGTCGCTGGGCTTGGCCGGCTGGCCGCGCTCGTCACGCACGCGCTTCATGATGGCATTGAGGTCAGGTGCGCCGGAGCCGGGCTCCAGCGGCCGGTTGGCCATTTTCGGATCGAGCGGCTCGTCGAGATCGACGCTCGGGATCGGGGCACTCGGCGCCGAGCCGGCCAGTGGCGGCATGTCCGCCTCTTTCTTGCCCTTGAAGGCGCGGGCCAGGCCGCCGAACAACGACTTGCGGCCGCCGGCCTGTTCGCCTTTCTCGGCGATCGTGTCCGAACCGAGCGCGGCCATGGCCGCCGCTGCGGCAGCCTCGGCCGGCGTGCGCGTGCCGATACCAATACCCAGGTCGCCACGCGTACCCAGGTCGCCACGCGTACCCAGGTCGCCACGCGCACCCGGCTCGTTGCGCAGGATGGCGGCGGCGCGGCCATCGAGATCGGCCATGTCCCCAGTCAGCGGCAGGGGCTGATCGATGTCCATCGACGGCGCGTCGACGGCCATTTTGGGCCGCCGTGCGCCGCGCCAGTTGCTCGGCTCGGCCGGTGCCGCATCCAGCAATTCGCTCATCGCCTCGACCGGCTCGCCGGGTTCGAGCGAACCCAGCCGGTCGACGATCTTGAGCAACGTGTCATGAATGGCTTCGAACGTTCTCGAATTGCGCTCGTCGGAGCGCCGCGTCAGCGTTTCAAGCGTCTTCAAATCCTGGGCGAGGCCGGAAACCGCGGTCGTATTGGCGCTCGAACCGGCCAGCGATTGCACTGCGTTCTCGGCCGCTTCGCGCGCCGCGCCAAGGATGGAATCGCGGGTTCCTGCGAGCGACTTTTCAATTTCGTTGAGACGCGGGCTGATGTCCTCGAATTCCGGCAGCGGGGTGCTGGGCTTGGAAAGATGAGCGGACAGGCCGGCAACCTGTGCTTCCAGGCTGCGGATCAGCGCCGGATCGATGCCGGCGACTTGTGCGGCCGAGGCGTCCAGCCGGCTTGAAATGTCTTCGAGCCGGCTCTCCAGGCCGCGGATCGCGGCTTCGCCCGCGGGATCGGGCACACGCGTTTCCATACGCTTGGCGAGCGCCGTAAAGCGGGCATCGATGGCTTCCATGATGCCGGCGCTGTCGACCTGCGGCATGCGCTGGTCGAGCCTGTCGGCAACCTCGTCCAGTCTGCGCTCGAGATCGCGGAACAGCATGTTGCCCTGTTCGATGGCGTCACCCTGGCGGCGTTCCATCATGCTCGACAGCACGTCGAAGCGCTGCTCCAGCCCATGGAAGATGTAGTCGGCGTCAGGCATGGCGGGCGCCTGGTCGATCTTGTCGGCGATGAGTGCGATCTGCTTGGCCAGGCGCTCCATCGCCTGCTCGGGCAGATTGGCGCGACCGCCGAGCTCGTCGACCCGACCGGACAGCGTGCTCAGCCGGTCCATGACCGCGTTGCCTGGACGATCCTGCGCCACTTCCTCGATCTGGCTGGCAAGCGAGTCGATCCGCCTCTCGATGCGCTCGAAAGCCTCGTGGTCGAATGAATTGGCTTGCGCCGCGACCGTGGATGCGACGATGGCGCGGGAGATCTCGTCCAGCCGCTCGTCGATCATGCCAAGTGTGTCGCTGCCGCGATTGTCCTGCTGGCTGGCGAAATGGTCGACAGCGCCGGCAAGCGTGCGCACCTTCTCCTCCAGCGAGCGCAGCGACAACGATTCCGGCAAATTGTTGACGGCATTGCTGATTTGCTCCAGCCGGGCCGTCAGAGCAGACAGGCCCGGGTCGTCCGAGCGCTTGCGCTGGTCGGCGTCGACGCGGTCTTCGAACGCCGTCCAGCGGCGATCGAAATCGTCCCAGCGGCGGTCGACCTTCTGCACGCTCTCTTCGCGTGCCAGCGTGTCGAGTGCGGCTTTGACCTGTTCGAGTTCGAGCCGCAGCATGTTGACGCTTCTGTCGTCGCTCTTCTCGGCCAGGGTCTGGATGGCGCCCGAAAGCCGCTCGAACTCAAGGCCGAGTTCAGCACTGCCCTTGGCCAAAGCACCGGGCCTTGCGCCTGACTGGAAAGCCCGCTCGATGTCCTTGCGCAGCGCTTCGAATTCCCGCTGCAGACCTGCGGTCATCTGGTGGCGCAGTTCCTCGCGCATGCCGCGCAATTCGCCGGCGATCTTGCCGACCATGGCAACGCCATCCTCCTGGCCGCGCACGCGATCGATATCGCGGGCAATGGCCTGGTAATTCTGCTCGAAAGCGGCGGCTCCCTGCAGCGGGCTCTTCGGACGCGGCGCGGGCTGCGGGTCCTCATACCAGCGCTGCTGGCCAGAGGGCCGGGCGGCGGGATAGCGCGCGTCGGCAGCATATTGGCGGGGATCGGTTTGGCGCAGATCTGGTTGGCGGGGATCGGGACGTGCCATCGGATCCTCGCGCGTCCGCTCCAGCCGCTGCTCCAGCGTCTCCAGCGACTGGTTCAACTGCTCGAGCGTGGTCTGCGGCCTGCGCTGCCTGCCGGCATTGAGTGTATCGAGATAGGACCGCTTGCTGTTCATCGGTGCGTCCGTCTTTCAGAATGGCTGGCTCGCGGCCAGTTCCCCCAGGTCCCTATCGGAACGAAGGCGACCGGCGGCGATGCCGCGGCGGAAGACGAGCTTCCCGGGCTCTCGCCCGCGCTCCGAAAAACCGTGAAAAATTCGATACAGGATAAACACGGGTAGCCGACGCGCCCACATTTCCCCCAACGTGGTAAACAACGCGTTAACCAAACTTAAGAAATTGAAAGGATGTCGGCTGCTGGCCTGACGGTGCGGCATAAAGGGCGGCGCGCAGAACGCCCTTGCGTCATCATGCGGCAATCGGTATAGAATTGACGTAAACGTAAAAGGCGCATTGAGCGCATGTTTGCGATTTGTTTGTTGAAACCACGACTGGAAGCAGGCCCCCGCTTCCAGTCAGGCGACGCACGGTCCGGGACCGCGACGCCACCAGACGGGGAAGCCAGTGACCATGAAGCTTATCTCGGCCGGCGAGACCGCGGCCAATACCAATATGTCTGCCGAAGCCGGCGAGGACCTCGTCCGCATCGGCGAGATGGCGAAGAAATATGGAGTGACGCTGCGCACGCTGCGTTTCTACGAAGACAAAGGCCTGCTCAACCCGCAGCGCGACGGTTCGACCCGTCTCTACACGCGCCGCGACAAGGCCCGCCTCAAGCTGATCCTGCTTGGCCGCAAGGTCGGGTTCTCGTTGCGCGACGTCAAGCAGATGATGGATCTCTACGATCCGACCGGTTCAAACACCAAGCAGCTCAAGCTTGCGCTGGACAAGTCGGAAAAGCAGCTTGCCCGCCTGCAGAAGCAAAAGGCGCTGATCGACGACGCCATCAACGAGCTGAGCGGCTCGATGTCGGCGGTGCGACAGATGCTGAGCGAGCGTTCGGCACCGCAGGCGAGCGCCGCCAGCTAAGTCCTCCGCCAATTGTCTGACGATCAAAGCCGCGTGGCCTGCCACGCGGCTTTTCGTTGTCCTGGCCCACTCTTATGGCCTTTCGGCGCTGGCTTGCGCAACGTCGCGCCGCTACGCTCATTGCTCCAGTGGGCGGGGAATCTTGTCGCATCGAAAAAATTGACGTTTACGCACACGTCAATTTTTGCTATCCGCTCCCAATATGGGTCCGCATGCCGCCCTGGCCTGTCTTGGGGGTATTCGGACCGGGTTTGCAGGGTGGAGAAAAGCATGCCGACATACAGGGCTCCGGTCCAGGATACGCTGTTCGTGCTCAACGAGGTTCTGGGTTATCAGCGTTATTCGAACCTTCCCGGATTTGCCGATGCCACGCCCGATGTGCTCGAGGCGATCCTCGCCGAAGGCGCCAAGCTCGCCGAAAACGTCATGCATCCGCTGAACCGTGTCGGCGACATGGAAGGCTGTGTGCGTCACGACGATGGCTCGGTGACCACGCCGAAAGGCTTCAAGGAGGCCTTCGACCAGTATCGTGAGGGCGGCTGGATGGGATTGGCCGCACCCGTCGAGTTCGGCGGCCAGGGCCTGCCCTATGCCGTGCACACCGCTGTCGCCGAATATATGGTCTCGGCCAATATGTCCTTGATGATGTATCCGGGCCTGACGCAGGGTGCGATCGCCGCGATCATCACCCACGGCACCGACGAGCAGAAGGCGACATGGTTGCCGAGGATGATCGAGGGTGCCTGGACCGGCACCATGAACCTGACAGAGCCGCATTGTGGCACGGATCTCGGCCTGTTGCGGACAAAGGCGGTGCCGAACGGCGATGGCACCTATAAAATTTCAGGCCAGAAGATCTTCATCTCGGCCGGCGAACACGACATGTCGGACAACATCGTCCATCTGGTTCTGGCCCGCATCGAGGGCGCGCCGGAAGGCGTCAAGGGCATCTCGCTGTTCATCGTGCCGAAGCTCAAGCTCGACCCGTCGGGCAATCCGGGCACCAGGAACACCGTCTCCTGCGGCTCCATCGAGGAGAAGATGGGCATCCATGGCAATTCGACCTGCGTCATGAACTATGACGAGGCTGAGGGCACGCTGCTCGGCGAGGCCAATGGCGGCCTGAAGGCGATGTTCACGATGATGAACGAGGCGCGCCTTGGTGTGGGCCTGCAGGGGCTGTCGCTGTCGGAGATCGCCTATCAGAACGCAGTTGCCTACGCCAAGGACCGCCTGCAGGGCCGCTCGTTGTCGGGGCCGAAGGCGCCGGACAAGAAGGCCGACCCGATCATCGTCCATCCCGACATCCGCCGCAGCCTGATGACCATGAAAGCCTTCAACGAGGCCGGCCGCGCGCTGGCGCTGTGGACGGCGATCAAGTCCGATATTGCCCACCGCTCCGGCGACGACAAGGACCGCCAGGCCGCTGACGATTACACCGGCCTGATGACACCGGTGGTCAAGGGCGTGCTCACGGACAAAGGGTTCGACCACGCCGTCATGGCGCAGCAGGTGTTCGGCGGTCACGGCTACATAGAAGAGCATGGCATGAGCCAGTTCGTGCGCGATGCCCGCATCGCCATGATCTATGAAGGCGCCAACGGTATCCAGGCGCTCGACCTCGTCGGCCGCAAGCTCGGCCTGAATGGCGGCCGCGCCGTGCAGGCCTTCTTCAAGGAGGTCGGCGAATTCTGCGAGGAGAACCGCGCTAACGAGAAGATGGCGCCGTTCACCAAGGCGTTGAAGAAAGGTCTCAACGATTTGCAGGCGGCGACCATGTGGCTGGTGCAGAACGGTATGGCCAGGCCCGACAATGCCGGTGCGGCCTCGACCGACTACATGCATCTCTTCGGCCTGGTCGCTCTGGGCTATATGTGGGCGCAGATGGCCAAGGTGGCGCTTGGCAAGACTGACGCCAATGGCGCTCAATCCTCTTATGAAAACAACGTGGCTTTCTACGACAACAAGGTCGTGACGGGGCGCTTCTTCATGGAACGGATCATGCCGGAGACGTCGGCGCATCTCGCCCGCATTTCGAGCGGCGCCGACACATTGATGGCACTGCCGGCGGAAGCGTTCTAAAGATGATCCGCGTCCCCCTCCCCCTCGAGGGGAGGGTGGCCCGAAGAGCCGGGAGGGGTCGTTGCGGCAGTGCGCCGACTTCAGTTTCGATGATGCATCTCGGGAGGAGTATCATACCAGCATGACCAACCCAGCTGAAATCCTTGGCCTTCCGAAGCCCGCCTGGGCGGCGGACGAAGTCGGCATGCTCTACGACATGGCGCACCGCTTCATGTCGGAGGAGATCGCGCCGCGTTACGACGAGTTCGAAAAGAACGAGATGGTCGATCGCGAAAGCTGGCTGAAGGCAGGTTCCGCCGGCCTGCTCTGCGCCTCGATGCCGGAGGAATATGGCGGTTCCGGCGGCACATTCGCGCATGAGAGCGCTATCATCGAGGCCATCGGCCATGTCGGTGTCGACGGGTTCGGCATCGGCCTGCACAATTCGATCGTCGCCCCTTATATCCTCCACTACGGCTCCGAGGAGCAGAAAAAGAAATGGCTGCCGAAACTGGCGACCGGCGAGCTGATCGGCGCCATCGCCATGACCGAGCCCGGCGCCGGCTCCGACCTGCAGGGCGTCCAGACGCGGGCGCAGAAGGATGGCAATCAATACAAGATCAACGGTTCCAAGACCTTCATCACCAATGGGCAGCTTGCGAACTTCATCATCGTCGTCACCAAGACCGATCCGGAGAAGGGCGCCAAGGGCACCTCGCTGATCGTCGTCGAGACCGACGAGGTCGAAGGTTTTCAGCGCGGCCGTAACCTCGACAAGATCGGGCTCAAGGCCAACGACACGTCGGAGCTGTTCTTCAACGACATGCGCGTGCCGACCTCCAACCTGCTCGGCCACGAGGAAGGGCAGGGCTTCGTACAGTTGATGCAGCAACTGCCGCAGGAGCGACTGCAGATCGGCACCGGCGCCATTGCGATGATCGAGCGGGCGCTGGCACTGACTATTCGTTACGTCAAGGAGCGCAAGGCGTTCGGCAAGGCGATCATCGATTTCCAGAACACCCAGTTCAAGCTGGCCGAACTCAAGACCGAGGCCACCATCGGCCGCGTCTTCTACAATGATTGCGTCACCCGCCACATCGCCGGCGGCCTCGATCCTGTGACCGCGTCGATGGCCAAGTACTGGCTCAGCGACCTGCAGGGAAAAGTCGTCGACGAATGCCTTCAACTGCATGGCGGCTATGGCTACATGAATGAATATCCGATCGCCCGCATGTTCCGCGACGCTCGCGTCCAGCGCATCTACGGCGGCACCAATGAGATCATGAAATTGCTGATCGGCCGCTCTCTCTGAGGGCAACGACCGGCAAACCCAAGGAGCAAGCAATGGCTGAAGCTTATGTCTATGACGCTGTGCGCACACCGCGCGGCAAGGGCAAGAAGGACGGATCGCTGCACGAGGTGCCGGCGGTGCGGCTTGCCGCCAAGACGCTCGAG
The DNA here is from genome assembly GCF_004023085.1 of Mesorhizobium sp. M7A.F.Ca.US.010.02.1.1. NCBI lineage: Bacteria > Pseudomonadati > Pseudomonadota > Alphaproteobacteria > Hyphomicrobiales > Phyllobacteriaceae > Mesorhizobium > Mesorhizobium sp. M7A.F.Ca.US.010.02.1.1. The sequence goes on from NZ_RZRV01000015.1 coordinate 103,014, forward strand.
GCGCTGCGCGACCGCAATGGGCTCGACACCGGCAATGTCGATGACATCATCTTCGGCTGCGTCGATCCGGTCGGCGAAGCCGGCTCGGTCATTCCGCGCGCCGCCGCCTTCGAGGCCGGCTACGACACCAAGGCGCCCGGCATGCAGATCTCACGCTTCTGCGCTTCCGGGCTCGACGCCATCAATTTCGGCGCCGCCAAGATCGCGCAGGGCGCCGATGAGATCGTCATTGCCGGCGGCGTGGAATCGATGTCGCGTGTCGGCATGGGCGCCTCGGGCGGCGCCTGGTTCATGGATCCTTCGGTCGGCCTGCCCGGCTGGTTCGTGCCGCAAGGCATCTCGGCCGACCTGATCGCCACCAAATACGGCTTCAGCAGAGACGACGTCGACGCCTATGCGGTCGAGAGCCAGAAGCGCGCCGCCAAATCCTGGGCCGATGGCCGCTTCAAGAATTCCGTCGTCCCGATCAAGGACCAGAACGGCCTGACCATCCTCGACCATGACGAACATATGCGCCCGTCCACCGACATGCAGTCGCTGGCCTCGCTCAACCCGTCCTTCGTCATGCCAGGCGAAATGGGCGGCTTCGATGCCGTCGCCGTGCAGAAGCATCCCGAGGTGGAAGAGGTCAATCACGTCCACCATGCCGGCAATTCGTCCGGCATCGTCGACGGCGCCGCCGCCGTGCTGCTCGGTTCGAAGAAGGCGGGCAAGGCGATGGGGCTGAAGCCGCGCGCGCGCATTCGTACCTTCGCCAACATCGGCTCCGAGCCGGTGCTGATGCTGACCGGCCCGGTCGACGTCACCGAGAAGCTGTTGAAGCGCGCCAAGATGAAGCTCTCGGACATCGACCTGTTCGAGCTCAACGAAGCCTTCGCTTCGGTGGTGCTGCGCTACATGCAGGCGTTCGACATCGATCACGACAAGATCAACGTCAATGGCGGCGCTATCGCTATGGGTCATCCGCTCGGCGCCACCGGCGCGATGATCTTCGGCACGGTGCTGGACGAACTCGAGCGCCGCGATCTCAACACCGCTCTGGTGACGCTGTGCATCGGCGCCGGCATGGGAACCGCAACCATCATCGAACGCGTCTGACGGGGAGAGAAACGATGAGCTACACCAATTTCACCCTCGACATCGACGCCGACGGCATTGCGCTGGTTACCTGGGACATGCCTGGCCGTTCGATGAACGTCTTCACCGAGGAAGCGATGCGGGAATTGAACGCCATCGTCGACAAGGTGGCTGGTGACGCCGCCATCAAGGGTGCGGTGATCACCTCCGGCAAGGACACCTTCTCCGGCGGTGCCGACATCACCCTGCTGCAGAAGATGCTGACGACCTTCGCCGCGGAAAAGGGCAAGGACGCCGAAAAGGCGACCAAGGCGCTGTTCGACAATGCCGGCATGATGACCGGCCTGTTTCGCAAGCTGGAAACTTGCGGAAAGCCGTGGGTGTCGGCGATCAACGGCACCTGCATGGGCGGCGCCTTCGAATTGTCGCTCGCCTGCCACGGCCGTGTCGCCGCCGACAGCGACAAGGTGAAGATGGCGCTTCCGGAGGTGAAGATCGGCATCTTCCCGGGCGCCGGCGGCACCCAGCGCGTGCCGCGGCTGACCGATCAGCAGCAGGCGCTGCAGATGCTGACCTCCGGCCAGACACTGTCGCCGCAGAAGGCCAAGTCTATGGGCCTGATCCATGAGATCGCCGAGCCGGTCAGATTGGTCGAGACCGCCAAGGCGATGATCAGGAACGGCCTGAAGCCGGTCGCTCCTTGGGACGAGAAGGGTTTCAAGCTGCCCGGCGGCCCGATCTACTCGGTGGCGGGCGCCAATCTGTGGCCACCGGCCATCGCCATCCTGCGTCGCGAGACCTACGGCAACTATCCCGCCGCCGCCGCGATCCTCAAATGCGTCTATGAAGGCCTGCTGGTGCCGTTCGACACCGCCTTGCGCATCGAGCAGCGCTATTTCACCGAGATCATGCAGACCAGGGAAGCGGCGGCGATGATCCGCTCGTTGTTTGTGTCGCTGCAGGAACTGAACAAGGGCGCCCGCCGCCCAGCCGGCGTGCCCGAAACCAAGTTCAAGAAGGTCGGCATTCTCGGGGCCGGCTTCATGGGCGCGGGCATCGCCTATGTCACCGCCAAGGCCGGCATCCCGGTGGTGCTGCTCGACCGTGATCTGGAGTCGGCTACCAAGGGCAAAGCGCATTCCGACGGCCTGATCTCGGATCAGGTTAAGAAGGGCCGCGCCAAGCCGGAGGACAAGGACAAACTGCTGTCGCTGATCACGCCGACGGCGGACTATGCCGACCTTGCCGGCTGCGATCTGGTGGTCGAGGCCGTTTTCGAGGATTCGAGCGTGAAGAAGAGCGCCACCGAACAGGCGGAAGCCGTGCTGAAGCCATCGGCGATCTTCGCGTCGAACACCTCCACCATCCCGATCTCGTCGCTGGCCAAGAATTCGGCGCGGCCGAAGAATTTCATCGGCATCCATTTCTTCTCGCCGGTCGACAAGATGATGCTGGTCGAGATTATTTTGGGCAAGAAGACCGGCGACAAGGCGCTGGCCACCGCGATCGACTTCGTTCGCGCCATCAAGAAGACGCCGATCGTCGTCAACGACACGCGCGGCTTCTACGTCAATCGCTGCGTGCTGCGCTACATGTCGGAAGCCTACAAGATGCTGATCGAAGGCGTTCCCGCGCCGATGATCGAGAACGCGGCGAAGGCAGCCGGCATGCCGGTCGGCCCCCTGGCGCTGACCGACGAGACCGCCATCGACCTTGCCCAGAAGATCATGAAGCAGACCATCAGGGATTTGGGCGACAAGGCGGTCGATCCCAAGCAGATGGCGCTGATCAACACCATGGTCGACGATCACGGCCGCTTCGGCCGCAAGAACGGCAAGGGTTTTTACGATTACCCGGCAAAGCCCGCCAAGAAGAAGCTGTGGCCGGGCCTTAGGGATCTCTATCCGCAGCTTGCACCCGAGAAGGTCGATTATGGGGAACTGCAGCAGCGGCTGCTGGTCACCATCGCGCTGGAAGCGGCGCGGGTGATGGAAGAAGGCATCGTCACCGACCCGCGCGAGGCCGATGTCGGCTCGATCCTCGCTTTCGGCTTCGCTCCCTACACCGGCGGTGCGCTGTCCTACATCGACGGCATCGGCGCCAAGGCGTTCGTCAAGATCGCCAAGAACCTGCAGAAGAAATACGGCGCCGAGTTCAAGGCGCCCAAGCTGCTGCTCGACATGGCCGAGAAGGGCGAGAGCTTCTACCAGCGTTTCGATCCCTATGCGAAAGGCGACGTGAAGCAGGCAGCCTGACGCATGAGCAAAATCAAGCGTCTTGCAGCGACCTTTGCGCGTCCAAGAGGACACGGGGCGCTGTAATGTATGTCTGGGCGCGCATGGTGCGCATGATGGCCACGGCACGCAGCCGTGGCCCCTACGTGATGGGCGGCGAAGGCCGGCTGGCTTTCCGCTGCCTGCCGACCGACATCGATTTCAACATCCATCTCAACAATGCGCGATACATGATGCTGGCCGATCTCGGCCGCATCGACCTGTTTGTTCGTGCAGGCCTCATCACGCTGGCAAGGAAGAATGGCTGGGCGCCGATGATGGGCGGACTGCAGGCGGTCTATGCACGCGAGATCAGGCTGTGGCGCCGCTTCGAAGTGGTGTCCTCGATCGAGACCTGGGAAGGCACCCAGGTTGTCGGCAAGCACCGCTTCGTCCTCGACAATGGCGAGACGGCCGCGTTGATCCTGACGACAGCCGGCGTCTACGATCGCAAGGCTCGCAACTTTCTTGAGATTGACGAGGTCGTTGCGGCACTTGGTCGTGCCGTGAACCCGCGGCCACCGACGCAAACGGAGCGGATTTTCATGACATCGCACCAGGGTCTGCGCAGCTTGGCCAAGGGCGTCGATCGATCCCGGTAATCGGACTTTCCGCGATCGACGGGAACGTTTGCAACCACTCCACGACCGGTGGACAAAACGACATTCCAAGACTAGAAGGGAAAGGTATTTTTTCCTGCACCGAAGGAGAGCGAGCATGCTCTCGCACGACCGAGTCTGGGCTGCCATCGATGCTCTTGCCAAGCGCTATTCGCTTTCGGCCTCGGGTTTGGCCAAGCGTGCGGGGCTCGATTCCACTACCTTCAACAAGTCGAAGCGTTTGTCGTCGGATGGCCGGCCGCGCTGGCCCTCGACCGAATCACTGGCCAAGATCATCGAGGCGACGGGCGCCTCACTCGACGAATTCACCAGTCTGATCGAAGGCCGGCCCGGGATCAGCAATGGTGCCTCGACCAGCAATGCCGCTTCGGTCGCCCGCAGAAGCTCCGTGCCGTTGCTCGGCTTTGCCCAAGCCGGCGCAGGCGGCTTCTTCGACGATGCCGGCTTTCCAGTCGGGCAGGGTTGGGATCTGGTCGAACTGCCGGCGCAATCGACCGAGAGCTCCTACGCGCTGCAGGTGCAGGGCGATTCCATGCTGCCGCTCTACCGCAATGGCGACGTCCTCATCGTCGAACCGGGCGCCGTCACCCGCAAGGGCGATCGCGTCGTTGTCAAGACCACATCAGGCGAGGTGATGGCCAAGGTGCTCGAGCGCCAGAGCGTCAAGTCGATTGCGCTGGTCTCGCTCAATCCCGATCATCCCGACCGCGACATTCCCATGCGCGATGTCGAGTGGGTGGCGCGGATTGTCTGGGCAAGCCAATAGGTCAAGCTGGTGCGGCTTCTCCATCATGCGCTGGCGGTTCTGATGGTCCCTGTGATGGCGGCCATGGTCGTCACCGGCGGTCGCACGTTGAAAGGAAGTGAAAGCGTCATTGCCGTGGACCAGCTTGATCCGGGCGCCGATACGATGGCGCAGCAGGCTGCCGGGACGGTGCCGCAGGAGCCGGCCACCTCAGCCATCGCAGCTCCACAGCCGCCGAAGCCGGGGCCGCATTCAAGGGCAATCGATCCCGAAATCGTCGCGCCGCCGGAACTGCCCGCCGACGGGCTTGAACGGGTCGAGCCGCGCGAGCCGTTGAGCAAGCTCGCGCTGGCTGTGCCACCCAAGCCGAAAATGCCTGACGATTGGAACGGCACAAAGCTGTTCCAGCCGGTTGCGCCGGCCGCCGGCCTGATCGAGGCAAAGGGTTACTCGGTCGCGGTTTCCGGCATCGATATCGTCAGGCAGGACGAGACCTGCAGCGAGGACGGCAAGCCCTGGCCGTGCGGCGTCCGGGCGCGGACGGCGTTCCGCGCCTTCCTGCGCGGCCGCGCGGTGGTCTGCACGGTGCCGCCGCAGGGTGGCCGCGACCTGATCGCAGCCGAGTGCCGGATCGGCAAGCAGGATGTCGGTCAGTGGCTGGTCGAAAATGGCTGGGCGCGCGCCGCCAAGGGTGGGCCCTATGTCGAGGCCGGCGACAAGGCACGCACGGCGAAGAAGGGCATTTTTGGGTCGGCGCCGAACCTTTCCGGCCTGCCGGCGATGCCGGCCGCACCGAGCCCGGCGCCTCAGGCGCCGAGTTCGATCCTGGAAGAGGCCGACGGCGTGCTCAAGCCAGCTGACCAGCCAGCGCCCGCTCAATGAGCGCACGTGTCTCGGCAACGCCATAGAGTGCTGCGAACGAGCCGAAGCGCGGGCCGCGCTCCTGGCCGATCAGCACCTGGTAGATCATCTGGAAGAAGGCGCCCGATACGCCGGGGCCGCCTTCCGGGCTCTGCTTGGAATGATCCTGATAGCGCTCGATCCTGCGTGCGACATTGAGCGAGGCGTTCTGGATCGCTTCGCCGCTGGCGTCGGCCGGCAGCGCCCCAAGCGCTTCGTCGAGGGCTGCCAGCGCCTCGCGCTCGACCTCGTCGGCGGGCCGGAAGGTTTTCGTAGGCTTCACGAAATCGTCGAAATAGCGGATCGCATGGCCGACCAGCCGGTCGAGCTCGGGATGCGTCTTCGGTGTCACCCCCACCGTATGGCGCAAGATGAACCCCCACAGCACATCCTTGTTCTGCGCGTTGGAGGCGCTGACCAGATTGAGCAGCAGCGAGAACGGCACCGGCATGTCGATCGCGGGCGGGTTGCCGTCATGCATATGCCAGACCGGATTGCCCAGCCGTTCCTTCCAGTCCTGGCGGGGATAGGCGGCGAGGAACGTATAGTATTCGTCCACGGCCCGCGGGATGACGTCGAAATACAGCTTCTTGGCCTGCCGCGGCCGCTGGTACATGTAGAGCCCGAGGCTTTCGGTCGGCGCATAGGTCAGCCACTCGTCGATGGTCAGCCCGTTACCTTTCGACTTCGAGATCTTCTGGCCGTTCTCGTCGAGGAACAGTTCGTAGACGAAATGCTCCGGCGCCCGTCCGCCCAGAATGTTGCAGATGCGGTCGTAGACCACCGCATTGGTCTGGTGGTCCTTGCCGAACATTTCGAAATCGACGCCAAGCGCTGCCCAGCGCATGCCGAAATCCGGCTTCCACTGCAGCTTCACGCGGCCGCCGGTGATCGAAAGCGTGGTCTCGGTGCCCTCGTCGTCGAAGGTGATGGTGCCGGCCTTGGCGTCGACATGCTTCATCGGCACGTAAAGCACCCGGCCGCTCTTCGGCGAGATCGGCAGGAACGGGCTGTAGGTCGCCTGCCGCTCGGGCCCGAGCGTCGGCAGCATCACCGCCATGATCTGCTCATAGCGTTCGGCGGCGCGCAGCAGCATCGCGTCGAAACGGCCGGCCTTGTAGTATTGCGTCGCGCTGGCGAACTCGTAGTCGAAGCCGAACGTGTCGAGGAAGCGGCAAAGCATCGCGTTGTTGTGGTCGGCGAAGCTCGCATAGTCGCCGCCGAAGGGGTTGGGGACCGACGACAGCGGCTTGTGCAGATGCGGCTCGAGTGCGGCGCGATCCGGCACGCTGTCGGGTATCTTGCGCATGCCGTCCATATCGTCGGAAAAGCACAGCAGCTTGGTCGCGACCTTGTCCTGCGTCAGGACGCGGAAGGCATGGCGCACCATCGAGGTGCGCGCCACCTCGCCGAACGTGCCGATATGCGGCAGGCCGGACGGCCCGTAGCCGGTCTCGAACAGGATTGTTTGCGGGAAGTCGGCGCCTTTGTAGCGCTCGATGATCTTTTTGGCTTCTTCGAACGGCCATGCCTTGCTTTCGGTCGCGGCCGCCAGCAGCTCGGGGTTGAGATCGATGATGTTTGATCCCGCCATGTCACAATTTTCCAAATCATTTGCCGGCCCGAAGGCGGGCCGCAGCAAGGGTTTTTCATCCGGTCTCTAGGCGTGCAGCGCCGGAGCGTCAACGCGTGCGGCGCTTTTTCCTTGCGGTGCAGAACGGGCGTTCCTAACTTCGAGGCCCGGTTCAAGGAGAAAAAATTGCCGACACCTCATGAAGCCCTGATCTATCTGATGGTCATCACCTCGGCCTCCGACCGCGACATGACCGATGTCGAACTGGCGCGGATCGGCGAGGTCGTCCGCTCCTGGCCGGTGTTCGAGGACTTCAACCACGACAGGCTTGTCGGCGTCGCCCAGGACTGCCAGAAGCGCCTGCACGAAAAGCATGGGCTGGAGGGCGTGCTGGCTGAAGTCGCCGAGGTCTTGCCTGAGCGGCTGCGCGACACCGCCTATGCCGCCGCCTTCGAGGTTGCCGCCGTCGACCTCGAAATGCGCATGGAAGAGGTGCGGGTGCTGCAGCTGATCCGGCGGCAGCTCGACCTCGACACGCTGACGGTTGCTGCCATCGGCCGCGCGGCCAAGGCGCGGCTGCGCACGCTGACCTGAAAGTCCTTGGCCGGGCGTTGTTGAGATTCGGCTCTGGCCGGCAAAGCTGACCGGAACCGGTTCAGAAAAAGCTCACCGGAAAATAGCGCAGATAAAATTCGGCGAACGTGCCTTTCATCGAAATTTCCTGCAGCGCGTAATCGATCGCGGCGGCCAGCGCCGGATTGTCCGCTTTGGTGGCGATGGCCATGCCGGTGCCCAAATATTCGGGCGCCAGATAGGGCCCGCCGGCAAAGCGGCAGCAGCCCGCCGCGTCCGAGCCGCCCAGCCAGAAAGCCAGGCGCATGCCGTCGCCGAAGGTGGCGTCGACCTTGCCGGCCTTGAGATCGGCATAGAGGTCTTCCGGCCTGTCGAAAGGGATGACCTGAACCGTGCTGAAATAGTCGCGCAGCATGCGCTCATGCGCCGAGCCTGATATCACGCCGACACGCTTGCCGTGCAATTTGTCAAAGACGGGCTCGGTCAGTGCCTTGCTCTTCGGCATGATGAAGCGCGCCGGAAACTGCAGATAGGAGCGCGAGAAGGCGTAGGTCGTGCGCGATTGCGGTGTTGCGGCGATGCCGGCGATGATCGCCTCGCCTTCGTCTTTCCGCAGTGCGCCTTCCAACTCGGCCCAGGGCAGGGCCTGGATCTGGCATTTTTCGACGATGCCAAGCTCGGCGCAGATGGCACGTGCCAGATCGATATGGAAGCCGGACAGCTTTCCCGCACCGTCGAGGAAGTTGAAGGGCGGGAAGTCCGTGGTGGTCAGGAACCTCAGCCGGGGCAGCGTCGAAAGGTCTGGTTTGGGCAGCCGCTCCTTGGCATCCCACAGCATCGGAACCTGAGGCGCCGCGGCGCGCGCGCCGTCGGCGAACGACAGCAAACCGATCAGCATCGCAAAGGCGAAGGATCTCCACCGGAACGCCAAGATAAAACTCCGCCACAGTCGTGCTCGCACCGGTTTTGGTACGAAAATGGTACAGGCACAATGGTTTTTGATTTCAACCCGCCGATTTCAGGATATGATTCAGCCGGTTTGCAAATCAGCTCCGGCCGCCTCGGTGAGGGAAGCCACAAAATAAGTATGCGATTTGCAATCCGTGGTCGGTGGCGAAGTGTAAATCAGGCACGCATCATTGGCCGCAATGCACGAGGCAACATGGGGTTGATGTTGCGATGGGTCAGTTCGATCGCACGCTGGAATACATAGACCAACTGCAGCACGCCGCAACGGCGGCGGCGGTCTGTGAAAGGCTGCTGGGCATAACATCGGATTTCGGGCTCACCGCGTTGATGGCGGGAACCGTACCGCAGCCAGGCACGCCGGCTGGCCAGCAAAAGCAGCATGTGCTTCTCTGCGATTGGCCGGGAGAGTGGCTGGAACGCTATGTCGCGCGCAACTATGTCGATCATGACCCCGTCGTCAGCCATATGAAACAGTTGCAGGCGCCCTTCCAATGGCACGAGGCGTCGCAAGGCATTCGCATCGACAAGAGCAGCGGCGAAGTGATGGGCGATGCCGGCGCCTTCAAACTGCGTGATGGATTGGCCTTTCCGTTGATCACGCTCGACGGCCAGATCGTCATGGTGTCGCTCGGCGGCGAGGCCGTGGAATTGTCCGTCGCTGAATTCGGCCAGGTGTCGCTGGTCTCGACCTACGCGGTTGGCCGCGCCATGCAACTCCACACCATGGCGAACAACACCATCGATCATATCGTGCTAACGCCGCGCGAGCGCGAATGCCTGCAATGGGCCGCCGTCGGCAAGTCCGAATGGGAGATTTCGCAAATCCTCGGCATTTCCGAACACACCTCGGAGAAACATCTTCTTAACGCCAAAAGCAAACTAGGTGCCGTCAACAGGGTGCAGGCCGTCGCGGAAGCGATACGGCGCGGCTACATTAGTTAGGTCGGCCGTGCCGACCTGGAATTTTTGCCTACGCGATCACGCAATTTTCTCATCAAAGCACGGCCGTATCTTCCTCTGAACGCAGGAGACGGCGGAATGCTTTTTTCCCTTACAACCCATGAATTGATGGAACGTCCCGACCTTTGGGAGGCCGTCCATCGGTTGCGCTACAAGATATTCGTCGAAGAGATGGGGTGGGATGACCTCAGGCGCCCCGACGGGCTCGAACTCGACCAGTTCGATCACGACGAGGCGGTCCATCAGATCGTCATCAGGGGCGGTGAAGTGGCAGGTTATCAGAGGATGTTGCCGACGACGCGGCCACATCTGCTGACCGAGGTCTTGACCGATCTTTCCGAAGGAACGCCGCCATCGGGTCCAAACATCTGGGAATTGACCCGCTACGCGGTGGCTCCCGGTTTTCGTGACGGCCGTCGCGGCGTTTCGACCGTCGGCACCGAACTGATTGCCGGTTTCGTCGAGTGGGGGCTGAAGCGCGGCGTTGACAAGGTGATCATCGAGTTCGAGCCGATGTGGGTGCTGCGCGCCTTGCAACTGCATTTCCTGGCGACCCCGCTGGGCTATCAGCGCACCTATGGCAACCAGCAGGTCGTCGCCACTTTGCTGACCTTCAACGAACACACCCTCGATGTGGTGCGGTCGCGCCGCAATCATTTTGCTCCCGTGCTGGCCAGGGGATATCCTGACATGCTCGGGCAAAGGCGTGCGTCATGAGATCGGAGACAGCCATGAGCACACATCCGCAACCTGAACTTCGCAACCACACGCTGGTCGTCACCGTGTCGTCGAGTGACGGCCGGCCGGTGCTGGACAGGAGGGCCTATGAAAGCCTGGCAAGGACCTTCCATGAAGCCGCCGATAATGAGGAGGTTCGCGTCGTCGTGCTGCGCGGCCTGGCAGGCTGTTTCTGCCTGGGCGGCGACTTCTCCGAATTCCTCGACGCCACCAAGCACCAGAAACTGATTGCCGCCGTCACCGACCTGTTCCGCACGCTGGCGACGTTTCCCAAGCCCATCCTTGCCTGCGTCGATGGCGATGCCGTCGGTGTCGGCTGCACCATCCTGTTCCATTGCGACATGGTGATCGCGTCCGATGAGAGCACGTTCAGGGTGCCGTTCGTCGATTTCGGCCTGGTGCCGGATGCGGCGACCAGCATCCTGGCGCCGCAGAAGCTCGGCTATGCCGGTGCCTTCCGCTTCTTCTGCCTCGGCGACACGCTTCGCGCCGAAGATGCCAGGGCGCTCGGCCTTGTCGCGGAGATCGTGCCGGGAGGCACCGTCGAGGAGGCGGCTCTCGGCCGGGCAAGACAACTCGTCAAGAAGCCGGTCGCCGCCTTGCTGCAGACGCGCGGCCTGCTGAAGGGGAACACCGAGGCCCTCTGCGACCGCATCGATCAGGAGATTTCGCTTTTCCAGCAGGCGCTGCAGGACGACACCACGCTGCGGCGATTGCAGCGCATCGCCCGGCTCGCGGCCTGAGCGAAAGCATCAAGGAACGCGCCGCGCGGCCAAGGCCGCGCGGCGCGGAAGCGTCAATCCTGCTTGCCGAGGAATGACGGCCCTTCGCCGATGATCTTCTTGTCTTCCTTGCCGATGATTTCGAGATCGCGCCCCTCATAGGGCAGAGACGACAGGATGCGCCGCATGATCGCCAGCCGCGCGCGCCGCTTGTCATTGGCCCGTACGATGATCCACGGCGCGAATTCCTTGTGGGTGCGCTCGAACATTGTGTCGCGCACCTTGGTGTAGTCGTCCCACTTGGTGATGCCTGCAACGTCGATGGGGGAAAACTTCCAGCTCTTCAGCGGGCTGTAGCGGCGGTCGTGGAAGCGCTCGAGCTGCGTTTCCCGGCCGATGTTCAGCCAGAATTTGAAAAAGTGGATGCCCTCGTTGGAGATCATCCGTTCGAAATGCGGCGTCTCGTCGAGAAACTGCTCGTGCTGCTGCGGGGTGCAGAAACCCATCACCGGCTCGACACCGGCGCGGTTGTACCAGGACCGGTCGAAAGTGACGAATTCGCCTGAAGTCGGGAAGTGGTCGACATAGCGCTGGTAGTACCATTGACCAAGCTCGGTCGGGGTCGGCTTGGTCAGCGCCACGTTGCGTGCCGTGCGCGGATTGAGGTACTGGCGCACCACGAAGATCGTGCCGCCCTTGCCGGCAGCGTCGCGGCCCTCGAACAGCGCCATCACCCGTTTGCCGGTCGACTGCAGCCAGGCCTGCGCCTTGACCAGCTCGATCTGCAGCTTCTCGAGCATCTCGTCATACTCGTCGCTTTTCATCTTCTTGTCGTAGGGATAGCCGCCGGCGGTCAGCTTGTTGTCCTCGACCCAGTCGGGAAGCACGGGATTATCGATGTCGAACTCCCTCTCCTTGCCGCCGATCCTGATCTTCAGCGGCCCCGAAGTTGGCGCGGCGGGACTTTCCTTGGCTTTTTTCATCGAGACGAACCCTTTCCAGCTTCCGGACTCATGCTATGGGGAGCCACTACAGCGCCGCGCGTCCGTTTGGATGCGCAAAGGACGCTGTAGCACTTTTAATTTGCGCATGATCCTTTCCGAAAATCGATTCCCGATTTTCGGGGTCATGCGGCAAGCGGTCTGGTGGAAGTTTTCCGCCACCGTGCGACCGGGTGCGAAGACATTGGGGGGCAGGTCACGAGCGAATGGCTGACCTGGACACAGAGCAGAGAGGCGTCACGCAAACCATGGCCGCACGGCTGTGGAATAGCCGCTGGCTGCTTGCGGCCGGTATTGTTGCGGTTCTCGCTGTTTATGCCTTGGCCGGGATTTCAGCCTATGTCGTCCCCGCGGCGCTGCTGTTGCTGCTTGCAGCGGCTATACTGCCGACCGCCGCCGCGCGCCAATCCACCGACAGCGGCGCTGCCATCGAGGCCATCGGCCTGCAGCGGCTCTCGGGTGAATATCTGGCCGCCGCCGTCGCCGATCCGCTGATCATCTTCGACCGGGCTGCCACCATCGTCCATGCCAACGCCGCCGCCTTCGCCGCTTTCGGTGGCATCGCGCCAGGCATGTCGCTGTCGCTGAAATTCCGGGCGCCGGAGATGCAGACCCTGCTGGATGGCGTGCTATCGGGCGATGTCGCCTCCGATGTCGTCGACTACATGGAGAAGCTGCCGGTCGAACGTGCCTACCGGGTGAGCGTGTCCTCGGTCGGTCACGCCACCGATCTCTATGTGCTGGTGTTCAAGGACCAGAGCGAAGCACGCAGGATAGACCGCATGCGCGCCGACTTCATCGCCAATGCCAGCCACGAATTGCGCACGCCGCTCGCCTCCATCGCCGGCTTTATCGAAACGCTGCGCGGACCAGCCCGCAATGACGCGGCGGCGCGCGACCAGTTTCTGCAGATCATGCAGAGCCAGACCGGTCGCATGGCGCGTCTGATCGACGATTTGTTGTCGCTGTCGCGGCTCGAGATGAAACCCTATCTGAAGCCGGGAACCGAGGTGGACCTGCGCCAGACCGTCGACAGCGTCATCGACTCGCTCGGACCGCTGGCCAGCGAAAACGCCGTTGCCATCGAGCGGCACTACGCCGATGGGCCGCTTCATGTGCCTGGCGATCGCGATGAGCTTTTCCAGGTTTTCGAGAACCTCCTGGAAAACGCCTGCAAATACGGGCAGTCGGGTGGGCGCGTGGTTGTATCCATAGCGCATGGCGATGCCGGATCAGAGCCGGGCATCGACGTGACGATCAGGGACTTTGGCCCCGGCATTCCCGAGGAGCACATTCCGCGCATTACCGAGCGCTTCTACCGCGTCGACGTCGAGACCAGCCGGACCCAGAAAGGCACCGGCCTCGGCCTGTCGATCGTCAAGCATATCCTGACGCGCCACAACGCCCGGCTTTCGATCAAGTCCGAAGTCGGCAACGGCGCGGCATTCTCGGTTCATTTGCCGACGCACTGATATCGCCCTAATTCAAGGGGACTGTTTCTTTTTTCTGTCATCCGGCTAGCGTATCAGCGGGGATTCGAGGAAACGACTCAAAAATCAAAACACCCCGTGGGAAGGCATTTTGCCATGCAGTCCGTGCACATCGTCAGCGCTTATGACGAGGAGTTGAAATATCTGTCGAAGCGTATCGCCGCGATGGGCGGCCATGCCGAGCGCATGGTCGAACAGGCGGTCGCCGCTCTCGTCAATGCCGACCCAGGCCTTGCCCAGAAGGTCATCCGCGACGATACCGTACTGGACGAGGGCCAGCGCGAAATCGACGACAAGGCGATCATCATCATTGCCAAGCGTCAGCCGATGGCGGGGGATTTGCGCGAGATCGTCGGGACCATTCGCATCTCCGCCGACCTCGAACGGGTTGGCGATCTCGCCAAGAACGTTGCCAAGCGGGTGGTCGCCGTCACCGACGGACGCCAGCCGACCAGCCTGTTCCGCGGCCTCGAGGCTTTGTCCAACCTGGCGTTGACCCAGCTCAAGGAAGTGCTCGACGTCTACGCGTCTCGCTCGGTGGAGAAAATCGGCTTCGTGCGCGATCGTGACGACCAGATCGACGCCATGTACACATCGCTGTTTCGCGAATTGCTGACCTACATGATGGAAGATCCGCGCAACATCACGCCCTGCACGCATCTGCTGTTTTGCGCCAAGAACATCGAGCGTATCGGTGATCACGCCACCAACATAGCCGAGACCATCTACTACATCGTCACCGGCGATCAGTTGCCGGCTGAGCGGCCCAAGGGCGACAAGACTGACAAAATCAGCCTTTCCGGGACGCAGCCGGTGAAGTGAACGCGCCTCTCGAACCGTAATCCGATTTACGCTAAGCTTTCCGGGCTTTGCTCTATCCTCGTCCGTGGATTTGCTCCGGGAGGTCGTGATGGAAAATGTTCGGAACCTGACCCCGGCGACTGGACCGATATCCGGCATTATCGCTTGCGGCGTCTACACGGCCGGGCGCCGCATCGCCGACATTCCCATCGAGGAAGCCGGCGAATGGGCAAAGAAATCCGGTCATGTCGTCTGGATCGGCCTGTTGGAGCCCGACCGTAACCTGTTGCTGCGCGTCCAGGCGCAGTTTCACCTGCATGAGCTGGCGATCGAGGATGCCGAGCACCCGCACCAGCGGCCGAAGATCGAGCAATATGGCGACGCCTTGTTCATCGTCGCTCGCACCGCGCAGCTGATCGACGGCCGGGTCACCTTCGGCGAGACCCATTTGTTTGTTGGCTCAGGCTACATCGTCAGCGTCAGGCACGGTCCTTCGACGTCCTATGCCGCCGTTCGTCAGCACTGGGAAAGCTGCCCGCATTCGCTGGCCAAGGGCGAGGATTTCGTCCTTTATGCCATTCTCGATTTCATCGTCGACAATTACATGCCGGTGCTCGAGCAGATCGAGGACGAAGTCGAGGCGATCGAGGACAAGGTTCTGCTGAAGCCGATGACCGCTCCCGACATCGAACGGCTCTATATGCTGCGCCGCGATCTCCTGCGCCTGCGCAATGCTGCGCTTCCGCTGGTCGAAGTCTGCCGACGGCTGACCAGCGCCGAGCTGCCGCAGATACACACCGCCATGCATCCGCTGTTCCGCGACGTCACCGATCACATCCGCACCGTCCAGGAGAAGATCGACAGCCTGCGCGAGGTGCTGGCGTTCGCTTTCGAGGCGAGCTTGCTGGTCGGCCAGAGTCAGGAAACCGCGAACACCAAGAAGCTCGCCTCTTGGGCCGCAATCCTGGCGGTGCCGACGGCGCTCGCCGGCATCTACGGCATGAATTTCAGCGACATGCCGGAACTGAAGATGGAATACGGCTATCCGGTTGTTCTGGGCGCCATCGTGCTGATCTGCACGTTTCTTTACTGGCGGTTCAGGAAGAACGGGTGGCTGTGAGGGTAGGCAGTAGGCAGTAGGCAGTAGGCAGTAGGCAGTAGGCAGTAGGCAGTAGGCAGTAGGGCAAGAAATTCAGAGCATATTGCCCCTACTGCCTAGTCCCTACTGCCCAATCCCTAACTATCGGCTCCGCCGCCGCTCCGATGCCGGCTGGAACGCCACGCGGGCGTGGTACTTGCAGTAGGGTCCGGTTTCGGCGGCATCGTTGCCGCAGAAATGGAAGTCCTCTGAAAGCGGGTCGCCGTTCGGCCATTTGCAGGTCCGCTCGGTCAGCTCGACCAGCTGCAGATGCCGCGAGATCGGCAGCACGACATTTTCGACCGGACGGATGTAATGGCGTGCCACGGGTTCGGCGTCGAACTGCGTCTGCAAGGCGGTCGCGCCGATCGATGTCGTGACATGGCGTGCCGTGGTTGCTGCACGTGATACCGATTTCTGGACGGTTGATCCTTGTGCCGCCTTCTTCTGGCGTGCCGGCGTGGCGGTCGAGCGACCGCGGCCCGACAGTTTCAGCCGATGCACCTTCCCGATGACCGCATTGCGGCTGACCCCTCCAAGCTGCGCAGCAATCTGGCTTGCGCTCAGACCCTCCGACCACAGTTTTCTCAAGAGTTCTACCCGCTCGTCAGTCCAGTTCATGAGACCGCGCTCCTCTAAGCGTGCGGCAATCGGAATCCTTCTCCCGACCCGGCAACATTTGCCGGGGCAGACACCACATATATCTGGTGATTAGGTCCGCCGCACGAAATCTAGTTATTTCTCGACTACAACTACTCTATGCGCTGACTCGGTGACAAGAGTCCCAAGTGCAACACGAATCGGTTTTTTCGGTTTTCCCCAACTTGCCCGGTCGCTTATGAGCCGGCGTCCCGTCAGGGGGCTTGCCGCGCGCCACTACGCGACGTTTTCGTTGACTTCATGGCCGAAAAACAGGATAAGCCGCACAGGCCGCCGCTTTGGCGGCTTTTTTGATTTCCGGTACCGGAGACGCATATAATGAGCGGTTCGGCGCTTTACGAGACCTTTGCTCGCGCACCCCTGGCCTTCGACCGCGGGGAAGGCACCTGGCTGATTACCGACAAGGGCGAGCGATATCTCGACTTTGCCGGCGGCATCGCCGTCAATTCGCTGGGCCACGGTCATCCGCATCTGGTCGCCGCACTCACCGAGCAGGCCGCCAAGCTGTGGCATGTCTCCAACCTCTACGAGATCCCCGGGCAGAACCGGCTCGGCGAGCGGCTGGCCGACGCCACCTTCGCCGACAAGGTGTTCTTCACCAATTCCGGCGCCGAGGCGCTGGAATGCGCGATCAAGACGGCACGGCGCTACCATTTCGTCAACGGACATCCCGAGCGCTTCCGCGTCATCACCTTCGAAGGGGCCTTCCATGGCCGCACGCTGGCGACCATCGCGGCCGGCGGCCAGTACAAATATCTCGAGGGCTTCGGCCCCAAGGTCGAAGGTTTCGATCAGGTCGGCTTCGACGACATCGACGCCGCCGAAAAGGCGATCACGCCGGAGACGGCCGCGATCCTGATCGAGCCGGTGCAGGGCGAGGGCGGTATCCGCCCGGTGCCGACGCAGTCGCTGAAGCGGCTCAGGCAATTGTGCGAGCAGCACGGCCTGCTGTTGATCTACGACGAGGTCCAGTGCGGCATCGGCCGCACCGGCAAGCTGTTCGCGCATGAATGGTCAGGTGTAACGCCAGACATCATGGCGATCGCCAAGGGTATTGGCGGCGGCTTCCCGATGGGCGCCTGCCTTGCCACGGATGAAGCGGCCGTCGGCATGACCGCTGGCGTGCATGGCACCACGTTCGGCGGCAACCCGCTTGCCATGGCTGTCGGCAACGCCGTGCTCGATGTCGTGCTGGAAGACGGCTTCCTCGAAGATGTCCAGCGCAAGGCGCTGCTGATGAAGCAGGGGCTGGCGTCGGTCGCCGACGAGTTTCCCGAAATCATCGAGGACATCAGGGGTGCCGGGCTGATGCTCGGGCTCAAATGCGCCATGCCCAACACCAAGGTGAACATGGCCTTGCGCGACCAGCACCTGCTGGCGGTTCCGGCCGGCGACAACGTCATTCGCCTGTTGCCGCCGCTCACCGTCACCGACGCCGAGATCCATGACGCGCTCAACCGCATTCGCGCCGGCGCCAAGGGCCTGGCGGAGGCGATCACTTCCGCCGCGGCGAAGTAATCCGGAACCATTGCTGATGTCAGTTCGCCATTTCACCGATCTTTCCGCCGTTTCCGAAGGCGATCTGCGCTTGATGCTGGACGATGCGGTGGTGCGAAAGGCCCGGCTCAAGGCCGGCGAGCGCACCAAACCGCTCGAAGGCAAGGTGCTGGCAATGATCTTCGACAAGCCGTCGACGCGCACGCGCGTCTCCTTCGACGTCGGCATGCGGCAGCTCGGCGGCGAGACCATCATGCTGACCGGCACCGAGATGCAGCTCGGCCGTTCCGAGACCATCGCCGACACCGCCAAGGTGCTGTCGCGCTATGTCGATGCGATCATGATCCGCACCACCTCGCATGAGCGGCTGCTGGAATTGACCGAGAACGCCACCGTGCCGGTGATCAACGGATTGACCGACGATACCCATCCCTGCCAGTTGATGGCCGATATCATGACCTTCGAGGAGCATCGCGGTCCGGTCGCCGGAAAGACCATCGCCTGGACCGGCGACGGCAACAATGTGCTGCATTCGCTGATCGAGGCCTCGGCGCGATTCCGCTTCAACCTCAACGTCGCCGTGCCCGAAGGCAGCGAGCCGGCGCAGAAGCACATCGACTGGTCGCAGGCGCACGGCGGCAAGCTGCACTTCACCCGCTCGCCCGAGGAGGCCGTCGACCAGGCCGACTGCATCGTCACCGATTGCTGGGTGTCGATGGGCCAGGAGCATCGCGCCCGCGGCCACAATGTGTTCTCGCCCTATCAGGTCAATGCCAAGCTGATGGCGAAGGCCAAGCCGGACGCGCTGTTCATGCACTGCCTGCCGGCGCATCGCGGCGAGGAAGTGACAGACGAGATCATCGACGGACCGCATTCGGTGGTCTTCGACGAGGCCGAGAACCGGCTCCATGCCCAGAAGGCCGTGCTCGCCTGGTGCCTCGGCGCTTGATCTCCGGAGGTGTGATGCCTATCTGCGGGCCATCACGCAAAAACAGCGCGTTTCGACGCATGCGCCCCGGAGGGCGGCATGGCCGCGCCCCGGAGCTTTGTCATGTTGGAAACCTATCAAGTGACTGAACATCACCCCAAACTCGGCGAATTCGGCTATGCCGGCGACGATCACGTCGTGCCGTTCGAGGTCGGCCCTCTCGATGTGCGAGGCCGCACGGTCCAACTCGGGCCGATGCTGGACGCCATCCTCAGCCGCCACGATTATCCCGAGCCGGTCGCCCGCCTGCTGGCGGAGGCCTGTGTGCTGACCGTGCTGCTCGGCACTTCGCTGAAGTTCGAGGGCAAATTCATCCTGCAGACCCGCACCGACGGGCCTGTCGACATGCTGGTCGCCGATTTTTCCACGCCCTCGGCATTGCGCGCCTATGCGCGTTTCGATGCCGACCGGCTGAAAGCGCTGGTCGCGGCCGGCGAAACCTCGCAGCAGACGCTGCTCGGCAGCGGCGTGCTGGCGCTGACCATCGACCAGGGCGCTCACACGCAGCGCTATCAGGGCATCGTCCAGCTCGACGGCGAGACGCTGGAGGATGCTGCGCGCACCTATTTTCGCCAGTCGGAGCAGATCCCGACGGATCTCAGGCTGTCGGTGGCCAAGCTTTTGACGCCCGGTCCTGGCGGTGCCCGCGAGCAGTGGCGCGCCGGTGGTATCCTGGCGCAGTTCCTGCCGCAGTCGCCCGAGCGCATGCGCGTCCCGGACCTGCCGGGTGGCGATGGCGATCCGCGCGAGGAGGTCCACGACCCGGTCGACAATTCCTGGCAGGAGTTGCTGGCGCTGCTCGGTACGATCGAGCCGACCGAACTGATCGACCCGACGATCGGCGCCGAGCGGCTGCTCTACAGGCTGTTCCACGAGCATGGCGTGCGCGTCTTCGGCGGCGTTCCGGTCGCCGACCAGTGCTCGTGCTCCAGGGACAAGATCCGCGGCATCCTCGAGGGTTTTTCCGCGCAGGAGATCAAGGACAGTACAGAGGACGGCGGCATCCACGTCGCCTGCGAATTCTGCTCGAAGCAATATGACTTCGATCCGGCGGAATTTGCGGCCCAGTAGAGAAAAAACCACGCCTCACTGGCCGCGGAGCGGCCGGTGAGGCGAAATCAATTCACCGTCCGCCGCGTCCCCGGCAGATCCAGCGAAAACGCCGGAATGGCGATGTCGAACGTCTCGCCCCGCTTGTTGCGCATCGTGTAGTGCCCGACCATGATGCCGGATGGTGTCGAGAGCGGGCAACCGGACGTGTACTGGTAGCTGTCGCCGGGATTGAGTTCGGGCTGGTCGCCGACCACGCCGGGGCCACGCACTTCCTCGACCCGGCCGGTGCCGTCGGTGATGTGCCAATAGCGCGACAGAAGCTGCACGAAATCGTCCGACTGATTGTCGATCGTTATCTGATAGCCCCAGACATAGCGGTTCTCCGAGGGATCCGAGCGGTCCTCGAGATAGAATGGCCTGACCTGCACTTCGATGTTGCGCGTGACGGCGCTATACATAAGCGGCTCCAAAACAATCCGGTAACTTTCGGCGCTCCACGCGGGCTGGTCAACGGTGCGCGTCCTGTCATTGCGGACCGAACCGCAGGTGGCGGCAAAGAATGTCATTTAAGTGACACATGACAATGATGGTGTGCGCCGACCAGTGCCGCGCGACTCGGGCGCTCTGTCGAACTGTTGAATCGGTCGTCATGCCAGCCAGATTGTTCTGGCGGACCGGTTTCCTGGAGTGACCGGATCTCGATGGAACTCACTCTCATAGCCGCCACGCTTTCAACTGCCCTCATTCTCTCAAATCTCGCCAGCATCGTGCTCGCCGCTTCGCGTCTGAAACGGCGCCGCACAATTGCGCCGCCGGCCGGCAAGCCGCGGCCGGTGTCGATCGTCGTGCCGTCGCGCGGCGTCGAGCCGTTCACGCAGGAGACGCTGGAGCGCGCCTTTTCGCTCGACTGGCCGCGCTACGAGCTGATTTTCTGCGTCGCCCATGCCGACGATCCGGTGGTCAAATTGATAAACAGGACGATCGTCCGGTTTCCGAAAGTGCCGGCCCGCCTGCTTGTCGGCGACGACCGCATCAGCGCCAATCCGAAACTCAACAATTGCGTCAAGGGCTGGGAAGCGGCGCGGCACGACTGGGTCGTCCTGGCCGATTCCAACGTGCTGATGCCGAGGGACTACATCCAGCACCTGATGGCTGCCTGGCGGCCCGGCACCGGCCTTGTCTGCTCGACGCCGATCGGCTCGCGGCCGGCCGGCTTCTGGGCCGAGGTCGAATGCGCTTTCCTCAACACGCTGCAGGCGCGCTGGCAATATGCCGGCGATGCGCTCGGCCTTGGCTTTGCCCAGGGCAAGAGCATGCTCTGGAACAAGCCGATGCTCGACGCCAATGGCGGCATCCGCGCGTTGGCCGCCGAGATCGCGGAGGATGCCGCCGCGACCAAGCTGGTGAACAGCCTCGGCTTGCGCGTCAATCTCGTCGCCGCCCCCTTCGAGCAGCCGCTTGGCCGGCGCTCGTTTGACGAGATCTGGTCGCGCCAGGCCCGTTGGGCGCGCCTGCGTCGCGTCACTTTCCCGCTGTTCTTCGCACCCGAAATCCTGACTGGCGCCGTGGTGCCGCTGGTGCTTGCGCTGATTGCCGCAGCCAGTGCCGGTTTCAGCCTCTGGGCAACAGCCCTTGCCGTATTGGCGGCCTTCTACCTTCCGGAGTGCGCCCTGGCCTGGTCCAAGGGCTGGTACCTGTCGCCACGCATGGTCGCTGCGATCGTGGCGCGCGACCTGATCCTGCCGGCGATGTGGGGGCGCGGCTGGCTCGGCGGCGCCGTCGACTGGCGCGGCAATGCGATGATCATCGGCACCAAGACGGCCGAGCTGGAAGAGACGCCGTCCGGCGCCTGAAGCGACTGGCCGGTCTGATCCTCTGGGATAATTATCGTATATACAGAAATGCTGTATTAGGCTCTATTTTTGTGTATACATAATTTATGTCGAAAACCTCTAAGACGATCGTACGCCGCGAGGCTGCTGCGCCCCAGCTGTCACGTGCTGACGCTTTGGCTTGGCCAAAAAGGCGCTTGCCGCAATGACCGACGAAGAAGATGCCAAGATCACCGCTGCGGCCGAAGCCGATCCGGATGCTCAGCCAACCGATGCCGTTTCGCGCCGCAAGGTTGGCCGGCCGCCGCTTGCCCGGCCCAAACGTGCCGTACAGCTACGCCTCGACGCCGACGTTCTCGACCGCTTCAAGGCCGCTGGCGATGGCTGGCAGACCCGCATGAACGAAGTGCTGCGCAAGGCGGTCGGCCTGTAATCCTGTGACGACGCTCGCGCGCTACCTGGCCTTCAGCGCCTGCGCGATGTCCTCGAGCAGATCGTCGGTGTCCTCCAGGCCGACCGAAAGCCTGAGCGTGCCCGGCCCGATGCCGAGCTCGGCGCGCGCCTCGTCGCTGAGGTTCTTGTGCGTCGTCGTCGCCGGGTGGGTGATCAGGCTCTTGGCGTCACCGAGATTGTTGGAGATCAAGACGATGTCGAGCGCGTTCTGCAAGGCAAAGGCCGCCTGCTTGCCGCCCTTGACGTCGAGGCAGATCAGCGTCGAGCCGCCCGCCATCTGCTTCTTGACGATATCAGCCTGCGGGTGGTCGGCGCGGCCGGGATAGATGACGCGGGCGATCTCCGGCCGCTCGGCCAGGAAATCCGCGATCCGGCCGGCACTTTCCGTCTGCTGGCGCACGCGCAGCGGCAGTGTTTCCAGGCCTTTCAGCAGCGTCCAGGCGTTGAAGGGCGACAGGCTTGGGCCGGTATGGCGGAAATAATCGTGCAGGTTCTCGTCGATCCACTTCTTGTCCGACAGGATCACGCCGCCGAGACAGCGCCCCTGGCCGTCTATGTGCTTGGTCGCCGAATAGACGACGATATGGGCGCCGAGCTGCAAGGGCTTCTGCTGCAGGGGCGTGGCGAAGACATTGTCGACGATCAGCCTTGCGCCGATCGAATTGGCAAGCGAAGCGACAGCGGCGATATCGACCACTTCCAGCGTCGGATTGGTCGGGCTTTCCAGGAAGAACAGCTTGGTGTTCGGCTTGACCGCCTTTTCCCAATTGGCGATATCCGTGCCGTCGACCAGCGTCGCCTCGATGCCGTATCTCGGCGCCAGCGTCTCGACCACCCAGCGGCAGGATCCGAACAGCGCACGCGCCGCCACGATGTGGTCGCCGGCCTTGGCGCTGCACAGAAGGGCGGCCGTCACCGCGGCCATGCCGGAGGCGGTGGCGCGGGCATCTTCGGCGCCTTCCAGCGCGCACATGCGCTTTTCGAACATGTCGACGGTCGGATTGGCGTAGCGCGAATAGATGAAGCCTGGCTCCTCGCCCTTGAAACGGGCTTCGGCGGCCTGTGCCGTTTCGTAGACATAGCCCTGGGTCAGGTAAATCGCTTCCGACGTTTCGCCGAAACCGGAACGCAGCGTTCCGCTGTGCACGAGTGCCGTCTGAGGCTTCCAGTTGTGCTTCTTGGTGCTCATCGCTTTTCTTCCAGACACAAAAAAACCGGCCGCGAAAGTCGCAACCGGTCCATACGGCCTTGCGGCCCGACGGTCCTTTAGCGACTTGTTTAACGTGGCTGCAAGCCGACCGGCCAAATCACCACGGGATAACGACCCTTTAGACCCGCGCCACGCTTGCGTCAATTGCCGGCTTCATTAAGAGGTTTGTACCAAGCAGGTTCCGCAAAAGTGTTCCACGGTTTTGCGACCAGAACCTGCGACAAGAAAAACGTCTGACCTAGGAGTGGAGCCTTGCGGCAGACAGGCATTCTTCCCGATCAGGACATATCGGCGCTGTTCCAGTCCGGCGCGCTGAAGTCGGCGCGTGCGCTCGACGCCGACCAGATCCAGCCGGCCAGTCTCGATCTCAGGCTCGGCGACAAGGCCTGGCGGGTGCGGGCCTCCTTCCTGCCCGGCCCCAACCACAAGGTCTCGGAAAAGCTCGACCGGCTGCAGCTGCACGAGATCAATCTTGCCGAGGGCGCGGTGCTGGAGACCGGCTGCGTCTATATCGTGCCCTTGCTTGAAAGCCTGGCGCTGCCGGCGGGCATTTCGGCCTCGGCCAACCCGAAGAGCTCGACCGGGCGGCTCGACATCTTTACCCGGGTCATGACCGATCGCGGCCACGAGTTCGACAAGATCGCTGCCGGCTATCACGGCCCGCTCTTTCTGGAAGTCAGCCCGCGCACCTTCCCGATCGTCGTGCGCACCGGCTCGCGCCTGTCGCAAATCCGCTTCCGCACCGGCAATGCGCTGCTCTCGGAAGCCGAGCTGCACGACCTGCATCGCGCGCAGACGCTGGTCGCCACCGAGCCGCCGAATATTTCCGGCGGCGGCATCGCGCTGTCGATCGACCTCAACGGCGATCAGAACGGTCTGGTCGGCTATCGCGGCAAGCATCACACCGGCCTCGTCGATGTCGACAAGCGCGCGGCCCAGGAAGTCGTCGACTTCTGGGAGCCGATCCACAAGAGCGGCGCCGGCGAACTGGTGCTCGACCCCGACGAGTTCTACATCCTCGTCAGCCAGGAGGCGGTGCATGTGCCGCCGCTCTACGCCGCCGAGATGACGCCCTTCGATCCGCTGGTCGGCGAGTTCCGCGTCCACTATGCCGGCTTCTTCGATCCGGGCTTTGGCCATTCCGCGTCTGGCGGCACGGGCAGCCGGGCGGTGCTGGAAGTGCGCAGCCACGAAGTGCCGTTCATTCTCGACCATGGTCAGATCGTCGGCCGGCTGGTCTACGAGCACATGCTGAAGCGGCCGCAGGCGCTCTACGGCACCGATCTCGGCTCCAACTATCAGGCGCAGGGCCTGAAGCTGTCCAAGCATTTCCGCGCCGCGCGCTGAGCGCCGCCGTCAGGCAAAATACTTGCCTGTACCGGCTCGCCATGCTTGGCTGCCTTGCTGGTCGTCAAGATGCCGGCGTTCAAGGGGAACCAAGAAAATGCAGATTTCGAAATGGATCATATCGGCGGCAGGCGCTGCCATGCTGGTGATGGCGGCCGGCTCGCTTTCGCAGGCGCAGGAGAAAATCAAGATCGGCACGGAGGGCGCCTATCCGCCGTTCAACACCATTACCGCTGACGGCAAGGTCGAAGGCTTCGACATCGACATCGCCAATGCGCTGTGCGCGCAGATGAAGGTCGAATGCGAGATCGTCACGCAGGACTGGGACGGCATCATTCCCGCTTTGCAGGCGAAGAAATTCGACGCCATCATCGCCTCGATGAGCATCACCGAGGAGCGCAAGAAGCAGGTCGCCTTCACCAACAAATATTATACGACACCGCTCGCCCTGGTGGCGCCGAAGGACAGCGACCTGACCTCGACCGAACCGGCGGCCCTTGCCGGCAAGACCGTCGGCGCCCAGGCTTCGACCACGCAGGCCGACTATGCCCAGAATGAATATGGCAAGGCGGGCGCGGAGGCCAAACTCTATCCGACCCAGGAAGAGGCGATCACCGACTTGACCAACGGCCGCCTTGACGCCGTGATCTCGGACAAGTTCGTGCTGATGGACTGGCTGAAGAAGGCAAGCGACGGCTGCTGCAAGCTGGTCGGCGACGTCAAGGGCACCGAAACGCAAGCCGGCATTGCCGTGCGCCTCGACGACACGGCCCTGCGCGACAAGCTCAACGCGGCCATCGACGCGATCGTCGCCGACGGCACCTACAAGAAGATCCAGGCCAAGTATTTCGACTTCGATATCTATTGAAGCAGCAATCTCCCCCCTTTGAGGGGGAGATGGCCGGCAGGCCAGAGGGGGTCGGTTCGACCGGATGCAACCTTCTTGCGACAGTTGGCGCTTCACGCGAGGCGACCCCCTCTGTCGCCTTTGGCGACATCTCCCCCTC
>NZ_RZRV01000153.1:0-328 GCF_004023085.1 Mesorhizobium sp. M7A.F.Ca.US.010.02.1.1
CAGTTTTGACCCACTGGCGGCTCTGCGGCCGGAAATGCTTTGGGCTCTTTCCGTACTGCCGGCAAACTGCCGGTCGCGGTCAAATTCCAATATAGGCCCAACGGGCAGCGCGGCGAGCTTGCGCCGGATCAATTGCTTGGGCAGCGATCTGCCGCCGCTGTCATGTTGCCCTCCTCGCGGACGGATGAGCCTCGGTTTCGCTCATCACAACAGCCACGACCACCCCTGAGAGAAACGTCAGCGCGGCGATCGATGTGATCGCCCATGATAGCCCGAAGCTGTCGGCGATGAGGCCGGCGGAGAGCGCGCCGATCGCGTAGCCGAGATC
>NZ_RZRV01000154.1:0-392 GCF_004023085.1 Mesorhizobium sp. M7A.F.Ca.US.010.02.1.1
ACGCGGTGCTGAGTGTGGATGAGCCTTTATCATGGTTCTCGGGTAAGGTGGCACGTTTTCTGGGCGAGCTGTCCTTCCCACTCTACCTCGTGCATGTACCCGTTATCTGCTCATTGGGGTCATGGGTTTTGTTGACAAGCGGTTCCACCGCACTCGGCGCCGCCGCCGCCATACTGGGTTCGATCCTCGCGGCGTTGCCGCTCATGACCTTCAACAACTGGTGGGTCCAGATGGTCGGCGCCCTGTTCAACAGGTTCAGGCGCGGCGGACCTATCGCCGCGGCGCCTGCGGCGTCGAGCGCCTAACCGCCCGGCGCTGTGACGGCAGTGCGTCCGGTTCGGGTTCAGGATCCGATCGAATCCTTGATGCCCTTGAGCAGGGTCTTTGCGCCC
>NZ_RZRV01000155.1:0-392 GCF_004023085.1 Mesorhizobium sp. M7A.F.Ca.US.010.02.1.1
GTACGCCACGGGCGAGGAGGGTCTCTAGATGGCATTGACGGTTCTGTTCGGCACCTTCGTCTTTCTTCTGATCATCGGCACACCGATCGCCTTCTGCCTCGGTGTCGCCAGCTTCGCCACGGTTCTGGTGCTGGGGCTGCCGCCGCTGGTGGTGTTCCAGCGCCTCAACTCCGGTGTCAGCGTGTTTTCGCTGATGGCCATCCCGTTCTTCATCTTCGCCGGTGACCTGATGGTGCGCGGCGGCATTGCCGCTCGCCTTGTTGCGCTCGCCGGGGCGTTGGTCGGCCACCTGAGAGGCGGGCTCGGCCAGGTCAACATCGCCGCCTCGACCATGTTCGGCGGCATTTCCGGCTCGGCGGTGGCCGATGCCTCGGCGGTCGGCGGGCTGATGA
>NZ_RZRV01000156.1:0-385 GCF_004023085.1 Mesorhizobium sp. M7A.F.Ca.US.010.02.1.1
CTGTCGGCAGCGCGGACGATGCGCTCTCGCTCCTTTGCGCGCGTTTGGACTTTTACCCCGTTATTGACGTCATTCCTGGGGTTCGTTGTCATCCTGTCCTCATGCCTCCGCACGCAGCTGAAGCACGCGTCTGAAGAGGCCCATGCGACGCGCTTTATTTTTTGTATGCATGTCATTACCCCTTTTGGGCAACATGCATTAGCCTCCCGAGAAGGTCAGCTCCGATAAGATACATAGCTGAGTCGTAAAGTGCACTCAGTTATCCGCACCGAGAAGGCCGGGCGAGGATCGCGGCCACGATCGGTTGTAGTGTCAGACGGAGGCATGGCTCGGGCTCATTCGCTTCACAAGCACCATCCCGCCCTGGGATGGATCAGCCCAGCCC
>NZ_RZRV01000157.1:0-379 GCF_004023085.1 Mesorhizobium sp. M7A.F.Ca.US.010.02.1.1
CCGGTGGAGCTGCTCGCGCCGGAGATGTCGACCGTGACCGTGCCCGAGCCGTTGTTCTGGATGGTCGCAGCGTTGCCGGTCCCGCCGACGAACCCGCCGGCGCCGGTGACGCTGATGTCGCCCGCACCGCCGGTGCCGCCGGTCAGCGACAGGCCGATCGTGGCGCCGGTCACCGTGTCGGCGACGCTCACGCTCACCGCGCCGTTGCCGGTCGCCTTGATGCCCTCGGCAAGTGTGCCGGTCACCGTGCCATTGGCGGTGATGCCGATCGCGCCGGTGCCGTAGTTGGTTGCCTCGATGCCGGTCGTCCCCGAGACATCGCCCGCGGTCACGTTGACCGCACCCGAGCCCGCTGCCTTGGTCTGCCGGGCGATGATGG
>NZ_RZRV01000016.1:0-61090 GCF_004023085.1 Mesorhizobium sp. M7A.F.Ca.US.010.02.1.1
ACCATGAACCGGTGACAAAATGCTCGATCGGCAGCGTGAAGCCGGCAGCGGCAGCCGAGCCGGCGCAGAGCGCCATGGTGTAGAACCCGGTCATGATAGCGGCCCTGTCGGCGAAATCGCGCTTCACCAGGCCCGGCAGCAGCACATTGCCGATGGCAATCGCGCCACCGGCCAGGAATGTGGCGACAAACAGCAGGGGAACCGTACCGAACCAGCGCAGGCCGGTTCCCAGCACCAGCAAGGCGAGCGCCCCGAGCAAAGTGCGCTCGGCTCCATAGCGCTGCGCAAGCCTTGGCGCGAAGGGCGCGAACAGGCCGAGGCACAGGACGGGCAGCGTCGTCAGCAGGCTGGCGCCCGTCGTCGAAAGACCGGTTGCCTGCATCACCTCGGGCAACAGCACCGACAGGCTGGAAAACAGCGGCCTCAAGCTGAAGGCGATCAGCACAAGGCTTGCGCCAAGCATGATGCGCGCCGCACGGCTGCGCAGTTCAGGCGGCTGCGGCATGGGCAGGCTGTCGGCCTCGGTATCGACGAGTTCCAGACCCTCGACCTCGGCCTTCGGATCAGGCTGACGAAAACTCTGGTTCATTGCGAAAGCAGTCTTTCAAGTTGGGCAAGCACCGGCGCCATGAAGGCTCGGACGGCGGCAACGGCGCGCTCGGGATCGCTCGCGGCAATGGCGTCGACGATTGCCGCATGCGCCTGGTGGTCCGGTTCGGGCAGATCGCCGTCGATGGTGGCATGGATGGTCTCGGTGATGGCGGCGGTGAAGAAGTCATAAAGCTCCATCATCGCCCTGTTGCCGGACGCCGCGACGACGGATTTGTGGAAAGCAAGATCGCGCCGGATGAAGGCTTCGCTTCCGCCGTCGGCGACGGTGCCGCGCGCGGCAAGCAATTGCCGCATCCGCTCGAGGTCGGCTGGCGTGTGACGCAAGGCGGCGAGCCTCGCGGCCTCGAGGTCCAGCGCCGCCCGCGCCTCCCACTGATCGCGCAAGCCGCTGCGTTTGACCCGGTCAAGCGCGGCAGAAGTATCGACGGCGGAGCGCACATAGGTGCCCGAGCCCTGACGCGTATTCAGCAACCCCTGCGAGACCAGCACCCGCACCGCCTCGCGGACGGTGCCCCGACTGACCGACAGAAGGTCGGTCAGAGCTGCCTCGTTGGGGATACGCTCGCCGACACCCCAGCGGCCGCTGACGATTTCAGCCCGCAGGCTCTCGGTAGCGCTGTCGGTGAGATTGGTTCGGATAGCAGGTTGCATCGGCCTATTCATCAAGTCATCAGATGACTTGTGAATAGGCTTGGTTCTAACTGCCGTCAAGATGCTCGAAGCGAACGAGCACCACGCAATGGGAATGGATCAGTTGGTGGCGCGTGCGAAGCTCGCCATGTGGTAGGCCTGAACCTCCGGCGGATAGCGATACTCCGTGCCATAGGGGCACGCATTGCGATCAAGGCAGCCGCCGCTGCGGCAAGGCGAGCCGCCGGCTCCACGCACATGCGCCAGGCAGGATTGATAAGCAAATCCTTGCGCGGAATAGGCGTCGGCCGGACAAGATTTCAGGCAAGGTTTCTCGACGCAGCTATCGCAAAGGTGAGGCGCCGTTTCGCCGGCTTGAATCGGAAGCTCGTCCTCGAACAGCAGCGCACCGCGATAGGCATGCCATAGCCCGTATTGCGGATGCATGAGGATGCCGAGCGGCGACGGCTTCAGTCCCTCCGCCCGCATCGCCCATTGCTGAAACGGCAGATAAGGTCTGTCGGAAGGGGAAACGGCTCGCGCCCCGAATGCCTCGGCCACGGCTCCGATCACTTCGCGCGACCACGTGTCGAGCGGATTGGCGATGGTCTGCGATTGCTTGTCGATCCAGCGCAGGAAATGCGGCCAAGGCGCTGCACCCGCCTGCCCGACCAGCAGGACGGATTTGACGGGAGCACCTGAGAGGTCGGCAAACGGGGTTTCGCTCGCTCCGCACTTGAAGCCGCCGCGCAGGATGAGGCCATGGGCCGAAAGCACGGTCGCGATGTCCTCAACCCGGCGCCCCGCGGCAATCATTCCTTCTTGACCGGATCGGAGAACGCGCTCCGCCAGACTTCCTTGTGGATGATGTTGGCGACTTTAGCCCCGCCTGACTCGGGCTCCTTTCAAGTGAAGGCGTCGGGCATCGACCCCTTCTTCTTGGCGATGAAGTCCTGCAACGCTTCGTCGATGCTCGGATCGAGATACGGCGCCTCGTAGCTCTCCAGCCAGCGGCGGGCGAGTTCGTTGGCACGTTGGGGCGCGGTCTTCTCGCCTTCGGCCAGCCACTGCTCGTAGGAATTGTTGTCGGCGATGTTGGAGCGGTAGAAGGCGGTCTGGAAATTGGCCTGGGTGTGGTCGCAGCCGAGATAGTGGCTGCCGGGGCCGACCTGGCGGATGGCGTCCATCGCCTGGCCGTTTTCCGACAGGTCGACGCCCTCTGAGAATTTCTGCGTCATGCCGAGCTGATCGATGTCCATCATGAATTTCTCGTAGCAGGACGCCAACCCGCCCTCGAGCCAGCCGGCCGAATGCAGCACGAAATTGGTGCCGGCCAGGATGGTCGAGTTCAGCGTGTTGGCGCTCTCATAGGCGGCCTGCGCATCCGGAACCTTGGACGCGCAGAGCGAACCGCCGGTGCGGAACGGCAGGCCCAGCCGACGCGCCAGCTGCGCGGCGCCATAAGACACCAGCGACGGCTCCGGCGTGCCGAAGGTCGGCGCTCCCGACTGCATCGAAATCGACGAGGCGAAGGTGCCGAACAGCACCGGCGCGCCGGGACGGATCAGCTGCGTGAACGAGGCGCCGGCCAGCACTTCGGCCAGGACCTGCGTCAGCGTGCCGGCCACCGTCACCGGGCTCATCGCGCCGGCAAGGATGAACGGCGTGACGATGCAGGCCTGGTTGTGGCGCGCATAGACTTTCAGCGCGCCGAGCATGGTCTCGTCGAACACCATCGGCGAGTTGGCGTTGATCAGGCTGGTCAGCACCGTGTTGTTCTCGACGAAATCGTCGCCGAACACGATCTTGGCCATGGCGACGGTGTCTTCGGCGCGTTCCGGCGCGGTCACCGAGCCCATGAACGGCTTGTCGGAATATTTGATGTGGCTGTAGATCATGTCGAGGTGGCGCTTGTTGACCGGCACGTCGACTGGCTCGCACACCGTGCCGCCCGAATGGTGGATCGACGGCGCCATATAGGCGAGCTTCACGAAATTCTGGAAATCCTCGATCGTCGCATAACGCCTGACGCCATCGAGGTCACGCACGAAGGGCGGACCGTAGACTGGCGCAAAGACGGTGGCATTGCCGCCGATCTGCACCGAACGCTCGGAATTGCGCGCATGCTGAGTGTAGACGGACGGCGCGGTCTTGAGCAGCGAACGGCACAGCCCCTTCGGAAAGTGCACGCGCTCGCCCTTGACGTCGGCACCGGCCTCTTTCCAGAGTTGCAGCGCTTCGGCGTCATCGCGAAAAATGATGCCGATCTCTTCGAGCACCGTGTCGGTGTTCTTTTCGATAATCGCCAGGCCTTCCTCGTCCAGCACCTCGTAAACGTTGATCTTGCGTTTGATGTAGGTGAGCTGCGTACCCGGGCCACCGCCCGAACGTGCTGCCCGCCGGGCTGCAGCCCCGCCGCTGGCGCCACGCCCACGTCGCGCGTTTGACGCTTCCTGATCGACTGCCGCGTGTTCGCTCATGGTGGTTCTTCCCTGAATCTGTTCTTGTCTGGAATCCATAGCGGCTGCATCTCGCCGCTTCTTGCCAGATCGTAGCCATGCACCCTATTCGAAACGGCCCGCCAGCGCCAACGCCTGTCGCAAAATCGACAAGAATTCCAAGAGAGTTACGGTCGCTTTCCTTTTGCGGGAAGTCGCAAATCAGCTATGGATACATGCCCTCAGCGGGTTAGGTATGAACGCGAAGATGTGTGCCTTGCGACATGGTCGCGATGCCGGCAGGAGCTCGATACAAATGTCCGACGACGAGATCATCCTTTCCGAACTTTCCGACGACGAGTTGGTGCAGCAGATGCACGACGATCTCTATGACGGGCTGAAGGAAGAGATCGAGGAAGGCACCAACATCCTGCTCGAGCGCGGCTGGGTGCCCTACAAGGTGCTGACTGAAGCGCTGGTCGAAGGCATGCGCATCGTCGGCGAGGATTTTCGCGACGGCATCCTGTTCGTTCCCGAAGTGCTGCTTTCGGCCAACGCGATGAAGGCCGGCATGTTCATCCTGCGTCCGCTGCTCGCCGCCACTGGCGCGCCGAAGCAGGGCAAGATGGTCATCGGCACCGTCAAGGGCGACATCCACGACATCGGCAAGAATCTCGTCGGCATGATGATGGAAGGTGCTGGCTTCGACGTCATCGATCTCGGCATCAACAATGCGGTCGAGAAATATCTCGATGCGATCGAACAGCACCAGCCGGACATCATCGGCATGTCGGCACTGCTGACCACGACCATGCCTTACATGAAGGTCGTCATCGATACGATGAAGGAAAAGGGCATCCGCGACGATTATGTCGTGCTGGTCGGCGGCGCGCCGCTGAACGAGGAGTTTGGCAAGGCCGTCGGCGCCGATGCCTATTGCCGCGATGCGGCGGTGGCGGTCGAGACCGCCAAGGACTACATGAAGCGCAAGCACAATGTGCGCGCTTCGGCCTGATTGGCCAATTCGACATGGACAATAGGAAGCCGCGCCTTGCAGCGCGGCTTTTTTGTTCCCAGATGGTGGAGAAGGCCGCGCGGATCAGGGCTTGGTGACGGTGTCCTCGACCGCCTTGGCAGTCGATTTGACATCCCTGCCGACACCACGGACGGTGTTCGCGCAAGCCGCAAGGGCCAAGGCGCAGGCCAGGATGGCAATCGGCGTGATGCGTAGCAGTTTCATGGACGGTGTCTCCCTCAATAGATAATTAGCGCCACAACAACGAAGGCCGCTCGACTGGTTCCATGGCCAAGACGCAAAAAACGAAACCGAATCAAGACGACAGGCTGCTCGTCATCGCCTGCGGGATGATTGCGCGTGAAGTTCTGGCCGTCAAGGAACAGCTCGGACTGGATCACCTCGACCTGACCTGCCTGCCGGCGGAATTCCATTTCTACCCGGACCGCATCGCTCCGGCCATGGACAAGGCAATCGAAAAGGCCAAGGCCGAAGGCTACAGCAACATCTTCGTCGGCTATGCCGATTGCGGCACCGGCGGCCTGCTCGACAGGGTCTGCGAGAAGCACGGTGTCGAGCGCATGGCCGGCCCGCACTGCTTTGCCTTCTATCAAGGCATGGAGGCCTATGCGAAAATCGCCGACGACGACATGATGTCCTTCTACATGACCGACTTCCTCTGCCGGCAGTTCGACGCCTTCTTCATGAAGCCGCTCGGCCTCGACAAGCACCCGGAACTGATCAAGGACTATTTCGGCAACTATGAGAAGCTGATCTATCTCGCACAGACTAACGATCCGGAACTCGACAAGGTCGCCGAAAAGGCCGCCAAAATGCTTGGTCTCGTCTATGAACGCCGCGCAACCGGCTACGGCGACCTGACGGCCGGAATGGCGCTGGCGGCTGCACACGCCTGAAGCAATTCTTGACCCGCTATGCTCCAACCCTGGATGACAGGCCATCGAGAACGGGTAAGTTGTGCGCCACAAGGCAACAGGCCCTCCAGCCATTCGAACGTGGAAACGCACGATGACCCCTCACCTCTTGATAGCCGTACTCGGTCTCCTCTGTTTCGCCCTGCCCGCTCATGCCGACGGCGAGGTGCAGAAACTCATCACCCCAGCCGACAAGGCACGGCTCGACAAATATGGCGAGACCCGCAAGGCAGCGCTCGCCGAGGCGAAGGCGGGCGACCCGGCCGAGGTCAAGCAACTCGACACCTTGCTGGCAAAACCGCTGGTGGCCTTCTCCGACAAGGACCTGACCGGCAGCTGGCGGTGCCGCACCATCAAGGCCGGCGGGCCTTTGCCGCTCGTCATCTATGGCTGGTTCAAGTGCAAGGTGACCGACGACGGTTCCGGCTGGCGGCTGGAAAAGATCAGCGGTTCGCAGCGCACCAAGGGCCGCTTCTTCGACGATGGCGAGAAACGCGCGATCTATCTCGGCTCCTTCTATGTCAAGGATGATCCGGCAAAGCCCTATGGAAGCGGCCCGCAAACCGACCAGGTCGGCTACGCCTTCCGCAACAGCGCCAAGGAATGGCGTATCGAATTTCCGGCGCCCTACTACGAATCGAAGCTCGATATCATCGAATTCAAGCGCTGACTGTGTATCGAAGGCTGATCACCAAGGATTAACCCGGACGCCCTAGCATCCCAACCATTATCAAGAACGGGTTGCTTGGAGGGGGCAATATCCATGGCAGCATCAGAATCCAGCACGCGGATCGTGGTCGTCACCGGCGGCGGCCAGCATGTCTGGGCTATGATCAATGCAATCGCCGATCGCGTTGGTCCTGTCAGCGTCGTCCTCGAAACCCCTGAATCCAAAAAGCAATTGCTGCGTGGCCGGGCTCGCCGCCAAGGCTGGATCTCCGCCATGGGCCAGCTTGGCACGATGGTGCTGAGCAGGTTGGGCAAGCGATTCCTGGCCGGCCATAGCGCGCGATTGATTGCCGAGGAGAAGCTGGAGGTTGAGCCGCGACCAGGCCAGGAGATCATCCAAGTATCCTCGGCCAATGGGCTTGAGTGCCTGCAGGTAATCCAGAAGATCCGGCCAGGCGTTGTGCTGCTCAACGGTTGCCGACTAATCTCGGCGGAGATGCTGAGCAAAATGCCCTGCCCGGTGCTCAATTACCATGCGGGCATCACGCCGAAATATCGCGGCATGAATGGCGGCTATTGGGCTCTGGTATCAGGCGATGCGCAGAATTTCGGCACGACTGTCCACCTCGTCGACGCTGGCGTCGACACCGGTGGCGTGCTGAAGCAGGCGCGCGGACGATCGAAAAAGGGCGACACCATCTCAAGTCACGCGCTACGCCAGACGGCGTTCTCGCGCGACATCTGCGTCGAGGCCGTCAGCGATGCACTGGCTGGAAAACTCACGACGATCGATCCCGGCCTGCCTTCGAAGCTGTGGTATCATCCGACGATCTGGTTCTACGTCTGGACGGGCCTCAGAACCGGCATCTGGTAGCGAGTTCCTCGCCCGTATCCGCATGCCGCACGCTGGCTCTTCCGGCGCGTCGAACCTGCCGCCAGCACACGCCGCAAACGAATAAACCCACCTTTCATTTTACGACATCCAAATGCGTCGCTTTTGAATGCGCGCGCGTCGTCCCATAACAAGCGGCCCCACTGCGCTTCCGGCAATGCTCGCAGATCGAGGAGTGAGAATTCATGGCCGATCTGATCGTCGTCTACTGGCGCGACATCCCAGCCCAAATCATCGTCAAGAAGGGCCGGCAGAACGCCAAGCGCGAACTGCCGCTGCGCTTCACCGAGGCGATCGACATGTGCGCGATGCGCACTGGCGCCGGCGGCACCGACGATTATCTGGCCGAATGGCGCAAGGCCGATCCCGTCCCGGTCGGCGATGACCTCGAAGCCGAGGTCGAGAAGGCATTCAACGATATCGACACGAAATACGACCGCGAGCGGCTGGTCGCCCTGGTCAAGGCAGGCGGCAAAGAAAATGTCTGAAACCATTCCTGCCAAGGATGGCCAAAGGGTTGTCCAGCCGGTTACCCAAGCCACTCTGGTCAAGAAGGCAGCGCCGAAATCCGACTACAAGCCGGCCGACGTGTCGCCGCAGCGGCGCGTGCAGCGTTCCTTTGCGGTTCGGCTGTGGTCGATCAGGCATTCGCGTCTGCTCGAATGGTTCTACGCCAAATTCGCCGACATGTTTCTGCTCCTCCATCCCCTCTGGAAGGGCATAGGCTACGGCCGCGTCGAAGGGCCGATCAAATTCGTCGAGAAGCGCGTCAAGGGCTTCATGTTCGACTGCCGCATGTGCGGCCAGTGCATCTTGTCCTCGACCGGCATGTCGTGCCCGATGAACTGCCCCAAGCAATTGCGCAACGGCCCTTGCGGCGGCGTCCGCGCCAACGGCAATTGCGAGGTCGAGCCCGATATGCCCTGCGTCTGGGTCAAGGCCTGGGAAGGCTCGCAAAACATGGTGCACGGCGACAGGATCCTGACCGTGCAGAAGCCGGTCGACCAGTCGCTGCGCGAAACCTCGGCCTGGCTGCGGGTGACCGCGCAGGCGGCCACCGCGCGCGAAGCGGCCGCTGCCGCCAAGAATGAGACGGCCAACACCGGGGCGTCGGCATGATCGGCCGCCAGCGCGACGAGAACCCGGCTGGCATCCACCTGCCGCTTGAGCCCTTGCCCGGCCACACCTCGCGCGGCCGGCTGGAGCGCGTGCTTAGGCGCGGCGAATTCGCGGTGACGACCGAACTCAACCCACCCGACAGCGCCGATCCCGAAGACGTCTATAACAGGGCGAAGATTTTCGATGGCTGGGTCGACGCCATCAACGCCGTCGACGCATCGGGCGCCAATTGCCACATGTCGTCGGTCGGTATCTGTGCGCTTTTGACCCGCATGGGCTATGCGCCGATCATGCAGATCGCCTGCCGCGACAAGAATCGGATCGCCATCCAGGGCGACGTGCTGGGTGGTGCCGCCATGGGCGTGGCCAACATGCTGTGCCTGACCGGCGACGGCGTGCAGGCCGGCGACCAGCCCGGCGCCAAGCCGGTGTTCGACCTCGACTGCATGTCGCTGTTGGAAACCTGCCGTATCATGCGCGACAATGGCAAGTTCCTGTCCGGCCGCAAGCTGACGACGCCGCCGCAGCTTTTCCTGGGTGCTGCGATCAACCCGTTCGCGCCGCCGATCGATTTCCGGCCGCATCGCCTGGGCAAGAAGATCGCCGCCGGCGCGCAATTCGTACAGAGCCAATATTGCTTCGACGTGCCGATGTTCCGCACCTACATGCAAAAGGTGCGCGACCTCGGCTACACCGAAAAATGCTTCATCCTGGTTGGCGTCGGCCCGCTCGCCTCGGCCAAGACGGCCAAATGGATCCGCTCGAACGTGCCGGGCATCCATATTCCCGATTCAGTCATCAAGCGGCTGGAAGGCGCCCAGGACCAGAAGAAGGAAGGCAAGCAGCTCTGCATCGACATCATCAATGAGGTGAAGGAAATATCAGGCGTTTCCGGCGTTCACGTAATGGCCTACCGGCAGGAGGAATATGTCGCCGAGATCGTCGATGAATCGGGCGTTCTGAGGGGCCGCCAGCCGTGGAAACGTGAGATCCGTCGCGACGACCAGATGGTCGCCGACCGGCTCGACAGCATCTTGCACGACGACATTACCGAAACGCAGGTGGACATGGTGAAGACCGCGCACTGATGTATGTCGCCCAAAAGTGGGAACCGGTTTTGGGACAACGACATACTTTAACTCAAGGCGAAGCGCGGACGGCCACCCATTCGCTTGAACGAAAACAGACAACGATATAAAGAAATCTTTATATCACGGCGGAGAGAATTCATGACCCGTACCATCGTCGCTTCGGCGACACGAGAAATCATCATCGGCTTCGACCAGCCGTTCTGCGTGATCGGTGAACGCATCAACCCGACCGGCCGCAAGAAGCTGGCCGCCGAGATGATCGCGGGCAATTTCGAGACCGTCATCAGGGACGCATTGGAGCAGGCAGCGTGCGGCGCCACCATGCTCGACGTCAACGCCGGTGTCACCTCGGTTAACCCGAACGAGACCGAACCCGGCCTCTTGGTGCAGACGCTGGAGATCGTGCAAGGGCTGGTCGACCTGCCGCTGTCGATCGACAGTTCCGTCACCGCAGCGATCGAAGCCGCACTCAAAGTTGCCAAGGGCCGTCCGCTGGTCAACTCCGTCACCGGCGAGGAAGAAAAGCTCGAAGCCATCCTGCCGCTGGTGAAGAAGTACAATGTGCCTGTCGTCGCCATCTCCAACGACGAGACCGGCATTTCGATGGACCCGGATGTCCGTTTCGCCGTCGCCAAGAAGATCGTGCAGCGTTGCGCCGATTTCGGCATTCCGGCGCATGACGTCGTCGTCGACCCGCTGGTCATGCCGATCGGCGCGCTCGGCGACGCCGGCCGCCAGGTGTTCGCGCTGCTGCGTCGCCTGCGCGAGGAGCTCAAGGTCAACACCACCTGCGGCCTGTCCAACATCTCCTTCGGCCTGCCGCATCGCCACGGCATCAACGCCGCTTTCATCCCGATGGTGATCGGCGCCGGCATGACATCAGCCATCATGAACCCGGTACGCCCGCAGGAAATGGAAGCCGTGCGCGGCGCCAATGTGCTGAACGGCACCGACGAGAACTGCACCAACTGGATCAGAACCTACAAGGATTACAAGCCGGCCGAAGGCGGCCAGGCGGTCGCCACCCCGACGCAGGTCAATGCGCCGGGCGACGGCGCCGGCAATGGCGGCCGCCGCCGTGGCGGCCGTGAAGCCCGGATGGGCCGAGGATAAGCGCGCAATCGTGAACTCACCTGCAAACATCACCGATCCGCTCGTGCTTTTCATGCCGTCCGGCAAGCGCGGGCGGTTTCCTGTCGGCACACCGGTGCTTGATGCCGCGCGCCAGCTTGGTGTCTATGTCGAAAGTGTGTGCGGCGGACGCGCCACCTGCGGGCGCTGCCAGATCGAAGTGCAGGAAGGCAATTTCGCCAAGCACAAGATCACCTCTTCCAACGACCACATCACGCCCAAGGGCGCCAAGGAAGAGCGCTATGAGCGCGTCCGCGGCCTGCCCGAACGGCGCCGCCTCTCCTGCTCGGCGCAAATCCTCGGCGACCTCGTCATCGACGTGCCGCAGGACACCGTGATCAACGCGCAGACCATCCGCAAGGATGCCGACACCAGGGTCATCGCCCGCGATTCGGCGATCCGCATGTGCTATGTCGAGATCGAAGAGCCCGACATGCACAAGCCGCTTGGCGACCTCGACCGCCTGAAGATCGCGCTGATGCACGACTGGGGCCTGAAAAGCCTCGATTTCGATTTTCATCTGCTGCCGCAGGTGCAAGGTATCCTGCGCAAGGGCAACTGGACCGCGACCGCCGCCATCTACAAGGATGCCGACTCAGAGACAGCGCGCGTCGTGGCGCTGTGGCCCGGCCTCAAGAACGAAGCCTATGGGCTGGCTTGCGACATCGGCTCGACCACCATCGCCATGCATCTGGTATCGCTGCTATCGGGCCGCGTCGCCGCCTCGTCGGGCACCTCGAACCCGCAGATCCGCTTCGGCGAGGACCTGATGAGCCGCGTCTCCTATGTGATGATGAATCCTGACGGGCGCGAAGGCATGACGGTCGCCGTGCGCGAGGCGATCTCGGGTCTCGTCGACAAGGTCTGTGCCGAAGGCAATGTCCAGCGCAACGACATCCTGGACAGCGTCTTCGTCGGCAATCCGATCATGCACCATCTGTTCCTCGGCATCGATCCGACCGAGCTTGGCGGCGCGCCCTTTGCGCTGGCCGTTTCGGGCGCCGTGCATATCAAGGCATCCGACATCGGCCTGAAGCTTAACCAGGGCGCCAGGCTCTATATGCTGCCTTGCATCGCCGGCCATGTCGGCGCGGACGCGGCGGCGGTGACGCTGTCGGAAGGCCCGCACCGCCAGGACGAAATGATGCTGATTGTCGACGTCGGCACCAATGCCGAGATCGTGCTCGGCAATCGCTCGCGCGTGGTTGCCGCCTCCTCGCCCACCGGCCCGGCCTTCGAGGGTGCTGAAATCTCCGGCGGCCAGCGCGCCGCACCGGGCGCGATCGAGCGCGTGCGCATCGACCCAGACACGCTGGAGCCGAAATACCGCGTCATCGGCTCGGAACTGTGGTCCGACGAACCGGGCTTCCTGGAAAGCGTCCAGGCAACCGGCGTCACCGGCATCTGCGGTTCCGGCATCATCGAAGTGGTGGCGGAGATGTATCTCGCCGGCATCATTTCCGAGGACGGCGTCATCGACGGCGGGCTTTCGGCCCGTTCGCCGCGCGTCACCGCCAACGGCCGCACCTTCTCCTATGTGCTGAAGGAAGGCTCCGCCGCATTGACGGAAGATGGGCCGAAGATCACCATCACCCAGACCGATGTGCGCGCCATTCAGCTTGCCAAGGCAGCGCTTTATGCCGGGACCAAGCTGTTGATGGAAAAGCAGAACACCGAGCATGTCGACCGCATCCATTTCGCCGGCGCCTTCGGCTCCTTCATCGATCCGAAATACGCCATGGTGCTCGGGCTGATCCCGGATTGCGACCTCGACAAGGTCTCGGCCGTCGGCAACGCCGCAGGTGCCGGCGCCCGCATGGCGCTGCTCAATCGCGGCTACCGCCGCGAGATCGAGGACACGGTCAGCAAGATCGAGAAGATCGAGACGGCGCTGGAACCGAAATTCCAGGAGCATTTCGTCTACGCCATGGCGCTGCCCAACAAGGTCGATCCGTTCCCAAAACTGTCGGCAGCGGTGAAACTGCCGCCGCGCAAGACGGTCAGCGAGGACGGCGTTGCCGGCGACGCCGCTCCCCGACGGCGTTCGCGCGAAGGCCACGCCGCCAGGCGTGGACGGGAATAAGCGGCCGCGCCCAGGCCACCGCCTTTCCAAACTCATTTGCATGCAAATGTTTCCGGATCGCTTGATCCGGAAACCAAAACGCTGTTTTCGTGAAATTCGCCAGATACATGGCAGGCGCATCAACCGGCATCGAATGGCAGGCTGGAGATATCTTTCAGCCGTCGCAACGCTCCAGAGGAGACAACGATGTCAATGCTCGAAAGCCTCGGCCGCTATGGCACGGCCATCAAGAATGCTCACGACCGCAGCAAGGCGCGGCGCTTGTTGAACAGCCTGCCGCCTGAGATTCAGAAGGACATCGGCTGGCCGGTGTCGCCGCGATCCAGCGAAAAGGCAGCACTCATCAACACCATCTGGAGCGCCGCGCGCTGATGACCTTCGCCGACAAATGCAAATTGCTCGGCATGCGCCGGGGATCTCGCATGTCCCCGGCGACCACCAGCAACCGGCTGCGTGCCGCACTTTTGCCGCGCCGCTGAGCATCGCGGCGCGGATCACACCAGCGTGTAGATACGGCGCGAATCTTGACATTTTCGGCCACGGCACGATCTTCGAAGATAGTGGGGGTTCTCTTAGTCGGCTTTGGCCGAAGTTCGCGTATCCGCATGCCAAGTTTGAAAAGCCATGTCGTGTCTTTTGTCCTGCGGCACAGCCGCAAGCAGGCATTTGCCAGTCCGGAAAATCTGCAGCGCTGGATCGCGGCCGCGCGCAAGACCGAGAACCACCGGCCGCCCGCCTCGCTGCACCAGCGTCTCGACATCGAGATGCATACGGTCGATGGCTTCCCCGTCTACGAAATCGCACCCAGGACCGGCGAGCAGAAGCGGATTCTCTACTTGCACGGTGGTGCATATGTCTTTGAAATCACACCCTATCATTGGCACCTAATCGCCGAGATGGCGGATCGGCTGGGCTACGGGATCACGGTGCCGATCTATCCAATCGCTCCCGAACACGATTTCCATGCCATGTTCGGAATGGTTGGCGATGTCTACCGGCAGATGCTCGCCGAGACGGAAGCCGAAGACATCGTCTTCATGGGCGATTCCGCCGGCGGCAATATGGCTGTGGTGCTGACCATGATGGCCGCCGAAGAAGGACTGCCCCTGCCGTCGCGGCATGTGCTCATTTCGCCGGGTCTCGACGTGTCGCTCACCAATCCCGCAGTGTTCGAGGCGGAACGCAACGACCCTTGGCTGGGCATAGCTGGCGGACGAGAGGCAATTCGCCTGTACAGTGCCGGCATCGATCCCAGCGATTGGCACATCAGCCCGGTCTATGGAGATTTGTCCGTGCTGCCAAGGACGCTGCTTTTGACCGGCTCGCGCGATCTTTTGACTCCCGACAATCTGATCTTCGCCGAAAAAGCCCGCGCAGCCGGCGTTGAAATCGATCTTGTCTATGAGGAAGGCATGTTCCACGTCTGGCCGCTGATCGACATGCCGGAAGCGCGGCGCGCCCGCGAGCGCATCGTCGCCTTTCTCGGGGAGAGCCGGATCGTGCACGATACGAGAGTAAGGCATGAACAGCGCCCCGCCGAAGCGGCGGAGTAGCTCTATACTATCGTCCTTGCCAGCCGGTCAGAACTTGCCGGTTTCCCGGAAGACTTCGAAAGTCGCGCGGATGTGGTCGGCAACGGCCTTGACCGGGGCACTGGCATCCGGCGCCACCACCATCGCCAGATTGTAGGTCCCGATGTCGGGCATGCCGTCCTTCGGGCAGAGTTCGACCATGTCGTTGCCGAGGAACGACTTCGGCAATGGCGCCACGGCGAGATCGGACATGATCGCGGCGCGCTGGCCGGCCGTGTGCGCGCTCATATAGGCGATGCGGTAGTTGCGGCCCTCGCGGCCAAGCGCGTCGAGCGCCCCGGCACGCCAGGCGCAGCCCTCTTCCCACAGCGATACCGGCAAGGGCTCGCGCAGATGCGCACAGCCGCCCTTGGCACCGGCCCAGACGATCGGCTCGGTCAGCAGCACCTCGGCGCCGAGCGCGCTGGTCTTGTAGGAATTGGTCAACAGCGTGATGTCGAGCGCCCGGTCGTCCATGCGCCGGCGCAGATTGCTGCTCTGGTCTATGGTGACGTCGACGGCGATCGACGGATGCGACTGCGCGAAACGCTTCAGCACATGCGGCAGCACGCGCTCACCGTAATCGTCCGGCGAGCCAAGCCGCACCACACCGACAATGTCGGGAATGATGAACTTCGACACCACCTCGCGATTGATGGACAGCAGCCGGCGGGCATAGCCGAGCAGCATCTCGCCGTCCGTCGTCAGCGACACCGAGCGAGCGTCGCGCGCGAACACGGAGCGGCCGAGAATGTCCTCGAGCTTCTTGATCTGCATGGAAACGGCCGACGGCGTGCGGAACACGGCATTGGCGGCGGTGGTGAAGCTGCCGGTCTCGGCAATCGCCACGAACGTGCGCAAAACATCGAGATCGAGCAGTGGCAGCGGATGATTGAGCGGGGCGTTCATGGCAACCGACCTTCAATTTTTCTGATACAAAACATCATTCCATTTCGTTTGATTGAACATCAGAATGGGTGGATAGTCAACTCCATCGAAGCAGTAGCTGCCACAAGCAGCCATGAAACGACCTCGACACAGACCTGCATTCGACACGAAATGAAGTTGAAACAAACCCGCAGTAGCCAACTCGCTGTCTGGCACTAGCCAACCCAAAGGAGAAAGAGATGTCTATCCTGTCGTCCCTTGGT
The DNA here is from genome assembly GCF_004023085.1 of Mesorhizobium sp. M7A.F.Ca.US.010.02.1.1. Lineage (NCBI taxonomy): Bacteria > Pseudomonadati > Pseudomonadota > Alphaproteobacteria > Hyphomicrobiales > Phyllobacteriaceae > Mesorhizobium > Mesorhizobium sp. M7A.F.Ca.US.010.02.1.1. The sequence continues at coordinate 15,338 of NZ_RZRV01000016.1, forward strand.
CGCATCGCGACCGAATTCAGCGCGGCACGCGCGCGCTATCAGACCGAGCGCGCTATCCGCTCCCTGCCGATCGAACTGCAGAAGGACATCGGCTGGCCTGAAGCTTCCGACACCAAGACCGGTACTCGCAATGGCATCGGATCCTGGGCTGGAGCAAAGTAGATCGTGTGTACCATGTGCTGAAGGCCTGCCGCGCAGCCCGCCCGGCAGGCCTTCTCTGTTTTACTTGTATTCAACTGAGCTTTGGAGCCATGTCGCCGGCGCATGACGCATATGAGAAAGCCGCATAGCGGCTCCTGTTTCCAATTAATGCCTTGTAAATAATCGTAAATTTTGGGCACCTTGCTCAAATCTGTCGCAATCGATGTCGCATTTCATATCAAGCGCTTCGCTTTTGCGATTTAGTTTCTACTTACACAAGCCTATATCAGCGCCAGCAAACGAGCTGCCCCACTCCATCAAGCGAAGGCGACCCGTCTAAGCAACAAATGGAGATGATTATGAAGCTTTTTGCACGCCTCTTTGCCCGCCGCGAAATGAACCTGACCACCGCTCTCGAGCGTCAGCGTCTTGCCAACACCATGCCCGGCCAGACCGGCGCCATGAATGCGGCGCGCCTCGGCTTCATCGCCTGAAGATTTCTAGAGGCAGCGCATCCCTGCCGCTGCTTTAAAATTGCAACGCCGCCTGGCTCCAGCCAGAGCGGCGTTTTGTTCTGTGCGCAGGCCGTACGTTGCCCGTCCCTTGAACAGTTCGTGCCACTTCCAGGGCTCGCTGCACGCCGATTGCCCATTTGCGACCCATGTCGCAAATTTAATCTTGTCGTAGCGGCGTAGCCGATTGACAGACATGGTTTTTCCTGATGTCGCTATGCTATTCGCGACATCCTGTTCGCGCCATGGCTGTGTGAGGTTCCCTTGAACGCGGTAAAGCATCCGATCAAGCGATCGTTTGTATTCTTCCTTATTCCCGATTTCACCATGATCGCTTTTGCGACCGCGCTCGACCCGCTGCGCTCGGCCAATCGCATGCTCGGCTACGAGGCCTATCGCTGGCGCCTCGCCAGCATCGACGGCAAGCCGGTGCGCGCCTCGAACGGGGTCGAATGCGCGGTCAACACCTCGCTCGAGGATGAGCGCAAGAAGATGGCAGGTCCCGACCGGCCGAACATGGCCATCGTCTGCAGCGGCATCAACGTCGAGCGCTACCAGAACAAGTCCGCCTTCGCCTGGCTGCGCGAGGAATACAATCGCGGCGTCGCCGTCGGCGGCCTGTGCACCGGCGCGCATATCCTCGCCGCCGCCGGCCTGTTGTCCAACAAGCGCTGCGCCATCCACTGGGAGAACCTGCCGGGCTTTTCAGAGGCGTTTCCGAAGGCCAATGTCTTTGCCGACCTCTTCGAGATCGACCAGAATATCTACACCTGCGCCGGCGGCACTGCCGCGCTCGACATGATGCTGAAGCTGATCGGCGACGACTTTGACGAGAACCTCGTCAACCGCGTCTGCGAGCAAGTGCTGACCGACCGCGTACGCAGCCCCACCGACCGCCAGCGCCTGCCGTTACGCGCCCGCCTCGGCGTCCAGAACTCAAAGGTGCTGACCATCATCGAACTGATGGAGGGCAATCTGTCGGAGCCGCTGTCACTGATCGAGATCGCCGACCATGTCGACCTGTCGCGCCGCCAGATCGAGCGGCTGTTCCGCACCGAGATGGGCCGCTCCCCCGCCCGCTATTATCTCGAAATCCGGCTCGACCGCGCCAGGCATCTCTTGATCCAGTCCTCGATGCCGGTGGTCGAGGTGGCGGTCGCCTGCGGCTTCGTCTCGGCATCGCATTTCTCCAAATGCTACCGAGAACTCTACGCCCGCTCGCCGCAGCAGGAGCGCGTCGACCGCAAGCAACTGCTGGCGGCCTGATCCGATACGCCCACGGACAAACAGGCTAGTGTCATGATATCGTCAGGCAGCGGCGCCCCGCTGCCTGGAACCAACCTCAGTAATCGTCGCAGGTGCATTCCGCCGAGGAGATACGGTCGTTCCAGTCGCTGCCGCCCAAATTGCGGATCCTGCGCGTGATCTCGATCGAGCGGCCGCCCATCCTAGAATCCTCATAGGCCACGAGCGTGCAGCCGCGGCGAACGATCACCGACGACACACGGTCATTCCAGAACTGGCCGCCACGAAAATTTACGGAATCCTCGGCACCCATGCCGATGGACCGCCCGCGAAAATTCCCGTTCTCGAACATGATACAGGCAGCCTGGTTGTATTGGGCGCTGGCGACGTCGGCATAGAGCACGGACGCGACTGCGGTCAGGATGGCAAGACGTCTCATCGGTTTTTCCTCGGTTCGGCAGCGCTCCTGGCTGGGTCACGCGGCCTGCCCAGTTTGCCACTGCTTCGGTCGCGGAGGCAAGCCTGGAGCGTAAGCCCGAACAGGTAGGCAGCGGGGCAAGAGCGGGAGCCGGTTCGGCAAAGATCACGCTCAATGGGGAAGAGCTTTAGCGGCTGTCGAACATCCAGCTGCGGTTTCGCCACATTTTCTCGCCGACCAGACAATCGGTGGTGGATCTCTCCTGTGCCAATATCACCGGCGGATGCGCGGCTTCTTCCGCCGCCCATTGCGGCGAGGCCGGACCGGCGAGTTCCAACACCAGCTTGCGGCGAATGGCTTCGGGAAACTGCGTCCAGTCATTGACCGGGATCATGAAGGCTCCGGGACCACCAATGACGCAGTCGCTGTAGTAGCGATCGAGATTGCTGACGTCGTAGGCGCCGATGAAGCCGCCTCGCGTCATCAGCGGCAGGCCGTTGATGACGATGCCTTGCTTGATCAGCTCGTCGCGGGTCAGGTTGACCGGCGCGCCCTGATTGTTGGGGCCGTCTCCCGAAATGTCGATGACCCGCTTCGTGCCTCGGTAGCCGCTTTCGGCGAACAGGTCGTTGCCGAACTCCAGCGCTCCGGAGATCGAGGTGCGCCGCGCGCTGTTGGGCGGCTGCGCCGACAACTGCGCAACCACGCGCTCGGCGTCGGTGCGGCTGGCGATCACCGTCCACGGCACGATGACGCGCTGCCAGGTGGTGCCGGCCCATTCGACATAGGTGACGGCGATTTTGCCATGGGCGCCGTCGGCAATGGCCTGCAGCACATTGTCGTGCGTCAATGCGGCTGCGTAGCCATGACGCTGGATCTCGAGCTCTTCCGGCGACATCGACAGCGAAACGTCGACCGCCAGCACCAGCTCGACATCGACAGGCTCATCCGCAAGGGACACTGGCGCCAGCCAGAGCGTTAGCGCGAATGCGGCGCAGCCTGAGAGGAAATGTCTTGCGCGGGCAAAAGCAGACATGCCGCAAGGGTAAGCGAGAATCGTCTGTTTAAGAAGAGAAAAGCGCGGCCGATGGCCAGGCTTTTGCCTTCATGCCTTTTGCGCCTGCCGGGCGATCAACTGCGCGGCTTCAAATTCTCCGGATCATAAAGCGGCTTGTAACCGACAGCGGCGACTTCAACCGGATAGGTCTCGCCGAAATACTCGATAATGAGCTTGCGGCCTTCCTGGGCGTAGGCCCATGGCAGATAGGCGAGGCCGATGTTCTTGCCGATGGTCGGGCCATAGGCCATCGACGTGGTGAACGACCGGCGGCCGAGTTCGTCGACCAGCGTCTCGCCGGTCTTCGGGTCCATCACCGGCATCGTGCCGACAGGATAGCGGGCAACGCCTTTGGAATCGACATTACTGGTCATCACCAGCGTGCACAGCATGGCCGGTTGGCGCTCGCGGGCGCGGTATTCGACATGCTTGGCCTTGCCGCAAAAGTCGTTCTCCTTGACCTTCGGACGCGCAAGATCGGCTTCGAGCAGATTGTACTCGGTCAAAAGGTCGGCGTTCTGCAGGCGCAGGCTCTTTTCCATGCGGCGGGTGTTGGCATAGGTCTCGACGCCGAAGGGCATCACGCCGGTCGATCGCAGCGCGTCCCAGACAGCGAGACCGTCCTCGTAGCGCATATGCAGTTCCCAGCCCTGCTCGCCTACATAGGAGATGCGGAAAGCGGTGACATCCTTGCCGCCGATCCGGACCGGCTTGATCGCCGCGAATGGGAAGTTCTCAACAGAGAGCCCGTCCGGACTTTCGACCACCTTCTGCAAGGTCGCCCGGGCATTCGGCCCCCAGATGCCGATGGTGACATACTTCTCGGTCACGTCGGTGATGGTGACATCGAAACCTTTGTCCTGTGCCGTGCGGCGCATGTACTGGAAGTCGCGCGGACCGGCGTCGGCGCCATCGATCAAACGGCAGCGGTCGGCCATGCGGATGACGGTAAAGTCGGCGCGCACCATGCCTTCCTCGTCGAGGAAGTGGGTGTAGATACCCTTGCCGATGTTGTTGTCGCCGCCGATCTTGGCCGCGCAGAGCCATTCCAGCAGCGCGACATGGTCGGGACCCTCGATGTCGTACATGGCGAAATGCGACAGGTTGACGATGCCGCAATCCTCGCTCATGGCGAGGTGTTCGGCATTGGAGACGCGCCAGAAATGGCGGTTGTCCCACTCGTTCTCACGCACCGGCACCCGGTTGCCGTATTTCTCCAGCAGATGCTCGTTGGCGGCGTAGCCATGGGCGCGCTCCCAGCCGCCAAGCTCCATGAAATAGCCGCCGAGTTCCTTCTCGCGTTCCCAGAACGGCGAGCGCCTGATGTTGCGGGCCTTGGAGAACGGCTCGCGCGGATGCACTGCCGGATTGTAGACCTTCATCGCCGTCTCGGTGCAGCGATCCCAGATGAACTGCTCCTTTGTCTGGTGCGGATAGAAGCGCGCATAGTCGACGGCGTGGTGATCGATCGCGGTTCGGCCGTCGGTCATCCAATCGGCGATCAGCTTGCCCATGCCGGGGCCGTCCTTGACCCAGATGGCGACGGCATACCAAAGGCCCCGCACCTTCTGGCTTTCGCCCATCGACGGGCCGCCATCCGCGGTCACCTGCAAGAGACCGTTGAAGGAATGGCTTTCGTTATAGCCGAGTTCGCCGAGAATCGGCGTCAGCTCCATGGCGCGTTCGAGCGGCGCCAGGATCTGTTCCATGTCGAGATCGCGCTGCGAGGGTGAAAGCCGCGCCTGGTCCTTCTCCAGCAGGTCGCGCGGATGGCAAAGGCGCGGGTTGGTCTCTTCGTAATAACCCCATTCGACCTGCCCGCCCTCGGCGGTCCTGGGATCGCCTGTGTCACGCATATAGGCCGAGTTGCCCTGGTCGCGCAGCAGCGGCCAGCCGATCTCCTTGCCGGTGCCGGCAAACTCGTTGTAGGGGCCGAAAAAGGTCAGCGGATGGTCGATCGGCATGACAGGCAGATCCTCGCCGACCATTTCCGCGATCAGCCGGCCCCATATGCCGGCGCAGACGATGACATAGTCGGCCTCGATGGTGCCGCGATCGGTCACCACGCCTGAAATGCGGCCGTCCTTGACGACAAGCGACCGAGCCGGCGTGTTGGCGAAGGATTTGAGCTTGCCCGAGGCTTCCGCCTGGTCGACCAGCTTGCCGGCGACCGTCTGCGAGCGCGGGATGACCAGACCGGCATCGGGATCCCACAGGCCGCCCTGCACCATCGCTTCTTCGATCAGCGGAAATTTTTCCTTGATCTCGGCCGGTTCGATCAGACGGGCGCGCGTGCCAAACGCCTTGGCGGAGGCGATCTTGCGCTTGATCTCTTCCATGCGGCTGTCGTCGCCGACACGCGCAACCTCAAGGCCGCCGATACGCGCGTAATGACCCATCTTCTCGTAGAAATCGATGGAGTAGAGCGTCGTCCAGCACGACAGGAAATCGTGGCTGGTGGTGTAGCAGAAGTCGGAGGCGTGCGCGGTCGAGCCGATATCGGTCGGGATGCCTGATTTGTCGATGCCGACAATATCGTCCCAGCCGCGTTCGATCAGATGATGGGCGATCGATGCGCCGACAATACCGCCCAGGCCGACGATGACGACCTTCGCCTTTTTCGGAAACTCTGCCATTGCCCGCGACTCCAAAGTGATAAAGCGGGCGGACTATAGGGCGGAGCGGCAGGCCGATTGAAGCCTGTTTGCGACATTGGCAAAAAGCCGAGCGACCAGACGGCAGAATGCTTCACACCGGCGCCTGGGGCGGTTCGCTTTTCGGTGGGCTAACTCAGGCGAAGGCCCAGATGTCCTCGGCCTGAAAGCCGACCTGATAACCTGATGTCTTCAGCTTGACCACGACCTGGCCGATCTCCGGGGCGGGCAGCGCGCCGACCTCGACCTTGATCATGCCGGGGCGGTAGCGCTTGAGGTCCAGCTGTTCGAAGACGATCCAGTCGGCGCCCTCGCAATCGACGAGGAAAGCGTCGATATGGCTGATGCCGTTGCGATCGAGCAGCGTCTGCAAGGTCTCGGATGGCACCTCGATGTCCCTGAGATGCGGCGCGAACTTGTTGAAATTGGCGTCGGCCTCGCCCCAGGCATTCTTGCCCGACATCAGATTGGTGTCGGTGACCGACGAGCAGCCGATAAATTCGATGGGCAACGTGCCGGCCTCGAGGGCGGCGGCATCGAAGGTGTGGACGGTTATCGTGCCCTTTGTCTTCGTCACCGCCACCGGCTCGATGATGAAGCGGTCCGTGTCTGGATAATTGGCGCGCAGTCTCTTCTGGTTGTACGGGATCGGCTCGACCAGCATGGCCCGTGCACCGGGAATCCTGTGCAGCCAAGGCGTCACATCGTCGAACAGTGCGCCGTCGCAGGCGCCGACATTGACCATCTGGAACGGTCGCCCTGCACCACCAAAACGCGCCTTCAGCGCCGCCCTGGCCAGGAACTTGGTGCCGCGCAGCGACGGGCCGCGATCGAGAACGCCCTTGGGAAGAGCAAGCGACAGGGCAACGCGCGCCAGGCTGGATAGCGAACTCATGACTTGTCTCCGGGAATGATTTGCATGGCAGCGCGATTCTGGCCGCGAGCCACGGCTGCCCACAGCGCCATGAACGGCGTCGCCAGCAGCAGGAATGGCGGAATCAGATGGGGGAAATAGATGCGCGTGTCGTGGATCGGGAAGACGGTGAACTTCGCCAGCGCACCGAGCACCAGCGCCGCAAACAGGATGCCGGCGCGGCGATCGAGGCGGAAGCCGGCGCGGGCGGCAGCAAACCAGCCGGCCAGTGCCAGCACCGACACGCCGACCCAACTGTTCAGGCTGACGGCGCGCAGCAGCGAGGTGGCAAACGCCCTGAGATAGGTGGTGACCGAGAATGGCGGCTCGAATCCGTCCATATTGAAGTGCTGCTCGATGCTGGAGAACCACAGATGCGGCGCCCAGCCGGGATGATGCGCCCAGTGAGAGATGGCGAAGTAGGCCACGAAGGAAGCGGCAAAACCGGCCAGCGCACCCCATGCCCTCTGCCGGTACGCGACCAGCAGCACAGCGAAAATCGCCAGGAAAACAATGTTGTCCGGCCGTACCATGAAGGCGAGGAAGAGCAGGATCGCCGTTGCCACCTCGAGGCCGCGGACATAGGCATAGAGCCCGCCGAGCAGCAGCGCTGAAGTGAGCAGATCCGGTGTCGAAGCGCGTGCCGCATCGCCGAAATCGGCCATGATCAGCACCGCGCCGACGATAGGCGCCAACGCCAATGCCCCTGTGGAGCGTAGCCACATCAACGCGATCGCGCCAAACAGCAGCACGGAGAACACTGAGACCAGTCGCATTGCCTCGACCGGCGACATCACCGCGCTCAGTGTCGACAGGATCTCGGCATAGAGGAACTTGATCCGGTACATGCCGAGCAGTGAATGGAAGTCGGCGGCATTCTCCGTCATGTGACTGCGGAAGCCGCCTCCATCGTCGGTCAGCGCCTTATAGTCGCCTGCGGACACGCCCGATTTGACAGTGTTGTAGGCATAGTCATGCAGCGCCTGCGCATCGGGATAGGTGCCTTCCTCCGATATAGCGAGATAGGGCAGCATGTCCCAGTTGGCGTCGGGCATCACCCAGGCGGTGAACGCTGTAAAAAGAATGTAGAGCGCGAAGGCCGCCGCGCCGATCGGTGCTGCCAGCCGCGCATAAGTCCCCTCGCCCCACGCCAGACCGGCTCCGATGAGGCGGTCGAGCGGGTTTTGTGGATCGGGCGACTTGGTCAGCATCGTTGTACCCAGCGAACTCGCTTAACGAACCTGGCTTTTGACGAAATCCTTGACGATCGACACGATGCCGCGCGACAGCAGGCTGTCGAAGGCGTCGACGAAGCGGTCGACATGCTCGCGCTGGCAGATCAGCGGCGGCTCGAGCCGGATGACGTTGCGGTTGTATTCGGTGAAGGCGACCAGCACATCGTAGTCGCGCAACAGCAGCGCCCCGATGAAGCCCGACAGCGAACCCTTCAGCTTGTCGTCGAGCACGCTGACGATCGGCCGCAACACCATCGGCAAGGTCTGCGAGAAGTCGTGGAACTCCAGGCCGATCATAAAACCCCTGCCGCGCACCTCCTTGATGATCTTCGGGTACTTTTCCCTGAGCGTCTGCAGGCGCTGCAGCAAATAGTCGCCGGTGATGGCGGCATTGTCGATCAGCCCTTCATCATAGAGTACATTGAGCCCCTCGATCGAGGTGACGCAGGCCTCGCCCATGCCGCCGAAGGTCGCCATGGCATGGATCATCGCCGTTTTCGGCGTGCCATAGGCCTTCATGTAGACCTCGCGCCGCGCGATCATCGCGCCGACCGCCGCCTTGCCGGCGCCAAGCGATTTGGCCAGCGCCGTCACATCGGGAATGACGCCGTAATGCTCGAAGGCATAGAAGCGGCCTGACCGGCCATAGCCGCACTGCACTTCGTCGGCGACCCACAACACGCCATACTGGTCGCACAGCGCCCTTAGCTTCTGCCAATATTCAGCAGGCGCCTGGATGATGCCGCCGCCGCCCTGGATGGTTTCCAGCACGATGACGCCGACCTCCGGGTCGGAACGGAACAGGCGCTCGACCGCCTCGATGTCGGCAAACGGGATGCGGACCGTGTTTTCGGCCACCTTGAAGTCGGCGCGGTAGAGCTGGCCGTCGGTGATGCCCAGCACGCCCTTGGTCTTGCCGTGGAAGGAATTCTCGGCATAGACGATCTTCGGTCGCTTCGGACCGGCGGCGCGCTCGGCGAGCTTAACCGCCGCTTCCATCGCCTCCGAGCCGGACGAACCCAGAAACACCATGTCGAGATCGCCGGGCGAGCATTTGGCGATGTTGTGCGCAAGTGCCGCCGCATATTGCGACATGAAGGCGATGGCGATTTCCTGGCGCTTCTCCTCCTGGAATTTCTTGCGTGCTTCCAGGATGCGCGGATGATTGTGGCCGAAGGCCAGCGATCCGAAACCACCGAAGAAGTCGAGGATCTTGCGGCCGTTCTGGTCGATGTAGAACATGCCTTCGGCACGCTCGATCTTGATCTTGTGGAAGCCGAGCAGCTTCATGAAGTGCAGCTGGCCGGGGTTGAGATGCGCCTTGAACAGGTCGGTCATGCGGGCGACGTCCATCGCCTTGGCCTGCTCGACGCTGATCAAATCGGGCTTGGCGATGGTCGCTGGCGACAGCGACGGCGCGCTGACCATGGTGCGCAAATTGGTCTGTTCGGGCTTGGCCATGACGGTCATTTCAATCTCCTGTCTGCACGCACGACCAGGATCGGGCGCAACGAAAGCTGTTTTGCGAGCCGCTATTCGGCGGGCACATGTTTGGTGGCGACTGCGTGGCCGGCTTTCTTTGCGCGGTACTCGCTATAGGCGGCGATCAGCATGTCCTCGTCGCGATATTGCGGCACCCAGCCGAGCTGGCGCCCGGCCTTGGACACGTCGAGCACGCAGTCCTCGTCGGCGATCAGATACTGTTCCGGGTCCATGATCGGCATGTTGAAGAGGTCGAGCAGGTCGAGCGTGCGCTTGACCGCCCAGCCCGGTGTCGGGATCAGGATCGATTTCGAGCCGGCATGCCGGATCAAATCGCCGAGCAATTTCTTGACCGGCGGCGGGTTGAGCGAACCCAGATTATAGGCCTCATTAGGCACACCGGCCTTCCAGGCCGCGCGCGCGGCCTCGGCGCAGTCGAACACCGAGATGAACTGATAGGGGTTCCTGCCCGAACCGATCATCGGCACGGGAAGGTTCCAGTCGATCAGCTTGAACAGCTTTTCCAGGATGCCGAGCCGGCCTGGGCCGATGATCAGGCGCGGGCGAAACAGCGAGATCGACATGCCGCGCTTGCGCCATTCGGCCGCCAACTCCTCTGTCTTCTGCTTCGACCAGCCATATTCGCCCAGCGGCGCCACCGGGTGCTCCTCGGTCATCGGCTGCGTGACCGTGTGGCCGTAGATCATGTCGGTCGTGTAGTGGACGAGTTTTGTCGCACCGGCTCTGTCCATGGCCTGCATGATGTGCTCGGTGCCGTGGAAATTCACCGGGAAAAAGAAATCGTGCCGCTTGGCCCGCACCTGGATCGGCGACAGCATCTTGGCCGACAAATTGTAGACCATATCATCGGCCTTCAGCCCGACCGCCGCGACCGACGCCGGATCGGTGACGTCGCATTGGATAAAGCGGACGGTGCGGTACTGCGGCAGGTCGCTCTTGACGACGTCGGCGACGACAACCTCTTCACCATCGGCCACAAGCTTCGGAGCAAGGTGGCGGCCGACGAAACCGTCACCGCCGAAAATCACATGTCTCATCGAATGATCTCGTTTGCTTGGATCTTGTCGGGCATGATGGAAGCGGTCTGGTCCTCATGCCCTTGCTTACCCAAATCCCGGCCACTTTGCGCGATCAGCACCGTGCCGACGCAGATGAAGGCGATGCCGGCGATCCGCCAGCCATTGAGGTCCTCGCGGAAGACGAAATAAGCGAAGATGGCGACGGCAACATAGGCGAGGCTGAGGAACGGATAAGCGAAGGAGAGCTCGACCTTGGACAGCACATAGAGATGCGAGGCCATCGAGATGACGAAGGTGCAGAGGCCAAGGAACACCCAGGGGCTGAAAACGATCTGCAACAGCTTGACGAGCGGATTGACGCCCTCGAACGAGATCGGCCCGAGCGACATCATGCCTTGCTTCAGCATCAGCTGTGCGGCGGCATTGGTCATGACCGTAAAGAGAATGAAGACGATGTATTTCATGTGTTCCGAGCCACCCCTTCATGCTTCCTATTACAAACCAGCAAACATTTCGTGAAGCCACAAGAATGTTTTGAGTGAATCATGGATTTAACGATCGATAACCAAGAATTACTCAAGTTATATCTATTCCGCTGCCTCGGCTACGCAGCGCCGCGTGTCGAGCTTCCTTGCCGTCCGCGCCCAGAAACTCGATAGGAAGGCGGGATCGCGAAGCAACTCCAGCCGCGGCCATTCGGGAAAGGACGAAGCGAAGATGTCTGCGCCCATACGAGCATCCTTGTAGGGATTGACGGCGCCGCCTGCCTCGACGGTGATGCGATCGAGTTCCCGCAACAAGGCCAGCGTCGCAGCCCCCCTGTTGGGGAAATCCAGCGTCAGCGTGTAGCCGGGACGCGGGAACGACAGCAGCGCCGGCGAGCGGATGGAGCCGAAGCGTTTCAATACGGTGAGGAACGAGCCCTGCCCGGCTTGCCTTGCAGCCGCAAGCAATGCCGGCACGGCCTCGCGCGCCGCCGCTTCCGGCACCACGCTCTGGTGTTGGAAAAGCCCTTTCGGCCCATAAAGCCGGTTCCAGTCGCGCACGCCGTCGAGCGGGAAGAAGAAGCCCTGGTAGCCAACCTGGCGCGGCGCCGTCGACCGCCCCTTCTTCCACCTGTAGGCGGCGTTGAAGGCGGTCAGGAACGGCCGGTTGAGCACATTGAACGGCGGCTGGACCGGCACCGAGAGATTGCCACCGGCGCGCGAGGCGGCATGCGAGCCGTGCTCGGCATGATTGCCTGTAAACAGCAACCCGCGACCGCTATTGCGGCCGCCGGCAAGTTGGTCGATCCAGGCGACCGCATATTCATTGGCCTGATCGGCCGCCTCGGCCAAACCGAAGAACTCGTCGAGATCGCGAAACGGCGTCGCCTTTTCGACGATGTCGAGCGAATGAACCCGCATCAACCGGATCGAGGCAGACAGGATGAGACCGGTCAGCCCCATGCCGCCGATCGTCGCCGCAAACAGGCGCGCATTGTCTGCTGCCGAGCAGCGATAGGTCCTTCCGTCGGACCTGAGCAGCGTGAAGCTCTCGACATGGCAGCCGAAGGTGCCGCGCCGGTGATGGTTCTTGCCATGCACGTCATTGGCGATGGCGCCGCCGAGCGTGACGAATTGCGTGCCTGGCACAACCGCCGGAAAGAAGCCGTAAGGGGCGGCGTGGGCGATGATGTCGGACAACAGCACGCCGGCATCCGCCTCGAGAACACCGGTTTCGGCGTTGAAGGCGTGGATGCGGTTCAGCGATCGCATATCGACGACCGCTCCGGCCTCGTTCTGGCAGGAATCGCCGTAGGAGCGGCCATTGCCATAGGCAAGCAGCGACGCCGGCTTGGCCCGACCGCCCTTCAGCAGCGCGATCGCCTCATCGGCCCCGATGGCGCGCGGCGCCGGCGGTGTGGCAAGGCCAAAGCTTGGGAAACGTCCGGCGGCCATGCCTACCAGCCCCCGATGACCAGCATCACCGCACCGATCAGCACCACGATCTGGCTGCGCCAGTCGCGGATGATGAACACGACCGGATCGTCATGCATCTCGTTGCGGCGCGCCAGGATCCAGACGCGCATGGTGAGATAAAGCACGATCGGCGCCAGCGGCCAGATCAGCCATGGATGCGGATAGAGCTCCCGCACCGCGACACTGTCCATGTAGAGCGCCAGCACCAGCGCCGAGGAGAAGGCCGAGGCCATGCCGGCCTGGGCGACGATCTCCTGGTCTTCGGTGCGATAGCCGCGGCCGGCAATGCGCTCGCCAGGCGGAATGGCGGTGGTGCGCAATTCGACGAAGCGCTTCACCAGCGCCAGCGACAGGAAGAAGAAGATAGAGAAGGCCAGCAGCCAGAACGAGACGTCGACGCCGGTCGCCGCCGCACCGGCCAGGACGCGGATCGTGTAGAGGCCGGCGAGCGTCAGCACATCGACCAGCAGCATGCGCTTGAACGACAGCGAATAGGCCGTGGTGACGACCATGTAGCCGCCAAGCACAGCCAGAAATTCGTGCGACAAGAACAGCCCGGTGCCGAAGCCGATCGCCAAAAGCATCGCAATCGCGCCAAGTCCGAACGGGATGGACAGCGCACCGCTGGCGAACGGCCTGTTGCGCTTGGTGAGGTGTTTGCGGTCGAGCGCGAGGTCAAAGAAATCGTTGAGGATGTAGATGGCCGATGCCACCGCACTGAACGAGACGAATGCCAGCAGGCATTGCCAGATCATGTCGGTGTTGAAATATTCGTGCGAGAGCACCATCGGCACTGCGATCAGCGAATTCTTCAGCCACTGATGGACACGCAGCATCTTGACGATGGTCCGCAAAGTCGGCTTCGGCGCCGGCATCGTCTCGGCGCCATGTGCCGCCTGCCAGCGCGCGGCATGGCGGTCGGGCGCGACGACGATCGCGTTGCGCGCTGCATCAAAGACTTGGAGATCGTGACGGCTGTTGCCGGCATAGTCGAAACCGCCATCACCATAGGCTGCGATCAGCGAAGCGCGCTTCCTGCCCGAGGTGAGATTGGCGAGACCATCGGTGGCCAGCACCTGGTCGAAAATGCCGAGATGGACCGCGATGGCATCGGCGAACTTGCGCGGCGTGCCGGTCGCCAGCACGATCTTGCGGCCTTCGGCATGCTCGGTCCGGAGGCGGCAAAGCAGCACCTCGCGATAGGGCAGCGATGCCGGATCGATGTCGATGCGCTGCGCGATTGCCTGCTTCAGCCGCGCCGGTCCGCCGGCGGCCCAGAAAGGCACGAGGAAGATATAGAGCGGGTTCTTCTTGAGAAGGATGAACAGCCCTTCCCACAACAGGTCGGTCGCGATCAGCGTGCCGTCGAGATCGACCGCAAGCGGTATTGCGTTCCTGTCCGACCGCGCATCCATGTCCTACCCTGCCCGCGTAGAGTTGCGCGCCGCTTTTCGGCGTCTTGAGGCTGGTATAGCGGGCGATGACGTAGCGAACGTTAAAACGCACGGTTGCAGACGGCTGCCATGGGGGTATTTCCGGCGTCATTGTTAAACAACCGCTACCGGAAACGATAAAAGGCCGGGCAAATTCCCGGCCTCCGCAATCGTGACGCCAGGATTACTTGATGCGGGCGACACCGCCCGAAATCTCGACGGTTTCCGAACCGGTCAGGGCTTCGAGGTCGCCATTGGGCAAGGTGACGAAGCAGCCATTCGGGCAGAACTCAACCGTTTCGCCACCGGCCAACGCAAGGTCGGTCTTGCTGCCGCCCTCGGTGACGACCAGCGTTCGGGTCTCGGCGTCCTTGTTGACCGCGCTCGCGGCATGGACCGAGCCGATAGCGGCGACCAGGGCGACGGCAGCGACGAGAGACTTCCACATGGTGCAATATCGGTGTTCCCACCGCCTCTGTTGCATTTCGCAAGGCATTTTCGCCTTTGCATGGAGCTTATATGAGATGGAAGCTGAACCGCAACTGAATGCCCCATTCATGCCGCAATCGGCTTTCGATGGTTGAGACCCACCGATTCCCAGCCTAGTCCGGATCTGGCTTCCTGGTTTTGCGGGACTTGACTAGTCGCTTCTTCTCCGCCTCGGCTTCGGCCTTCACCTGCTCCTGTTCGGCGAAGTCGGCCTCGATCTTGTCGTCGTCTGTCGGCCAGGCCTTGGGCTTGTGGGCCTCGACCACGGCGCGTGGCGTCGAGGGCATCTCGATGTGTTCGCTGCTGAATTTTTCAAGCACGGCAAAACGGATGTCGTTCTGCGCGATGTTGCCGTTCATCACATCGGCCAGGAACACGCGGATCTCGAGTTCCAGGGCGGCAGGGCCGAAATTGGAAAACAGCACGAAGGGTTCGGGGTTCTTCAGCACCATCGGGTGGCTGCGGGCGATCTCCAGCAGGACGGCATGAACCTGCTTGACGTCGCTGCCATAGGCGACGCCGACCTTGATGTCGATGCGGCCGAGCTTGTTGCGGTGCGTCCAGTTGCCGACGGCATTGTTGATCAGGTTCGAGTTGGGCAGGATCACCGATTGCCGCTGGAAGGTTTCGATCTCGGTGGCGCGCACGCTGATCTTCTTGACTGTGCCGCTGACATCGCCGGCAACGATCCAGTCGCCCACCTTGAACGGCCGTTCGGCCAACAGGATCAGGCCGGAAACGAAATTAGACACCACGTTCTGCAGGCCAAAGCCGATACCGAGGGAAAGAGCGCCGGCGACCAGCGCCAGGCTGGACAGGTCGATGCCCGCCGCCGAGATGCCGACCAGTGCCGCGAGCGCGACGCCGGCATAGCCGACCGCCAGCCGGATCGAGTTGCGCACGCCGGTATCGACCTTGCCACGCGCCATCACGGAACCGTCGAGCCAGCCCTGGAACCAGCGTGTCAGGAAATAGCCTATGACGAAGACGACGATGCCGGAGAGGATGCCGGTGACCGAGATCGTCACCGAGCCGATGTTGATCCCGGTTGCGAGCTTGTAGGCCCAGGCCTGGATATCGCCGGGCTGGAAACCCCACATCAGCAGGATCAACGGCAGGAACACCAGCACGATCATCACATTGATGGCAACGCTGACGACAAGGCCGAGCTGGTCGAGGGCTGTATCCTCGTAGCTGGATTTGGCCGACAGCCAGCGCCCGACGGTCGTGTTGGCGAAAGCACCCTCCTCGCCGATCGCCTGCGCCGACAGGAAGCCGATATAGGCGGTGATCAGCACGGTGCCGGTAACGACGACCTGCAACGAAACGAACAGAGCAAGGCCGATGTAACCGAGCAGCGCCGCGACGATGGTGAAAAGACCGAGCGCAAGCGCCGTATAGCGCAGCCATGCCGGCCAAGGCCGCCAGCTTCCGTCACGCGCCTTGAACGGCCTCAGCATCGCCATCAGGATCAGGATGACGCCGACGATGATGGTGGCGCCGAAACTGCGGGCGATGGTCAGCGACAGCGGCGAGCCCATTTTGTCGTTGATGACCGACAGGAAATAATTGACGCCGATGACCACGGCCATGGCGGTCGTCAGCCGCACCAGCCAGCGCGCCGGACCTGTCTCGACGGGGATAAGGCGCCAATTCGGCAGCCGCGGCTCGAGCGCCGCATTGGTCAATCGGTTGACGCAGAACACCACCCCGATGACGGCCGCGAGCGCATTCAGGAAGAGGCCGATGTCGCCACGCAACACATTGTAATAGTTGAAAAAGAACACCGTGGAGGCCAAGAACACGCCAACCGCCAGCGTCGGCAGCAAGGTCGACCAGAAGGCCACCGACAAGCGGCTGAGATAGGATGGATCCTCATTGGCAGGGTCGGCTTCGAACACGCGCCCGAACAGGCGCCGGCCACCGACCAGCAGCACCAGCGCCAGCCCGAGCGCCACGAAGGTTGCCGCCAGAATGGCCTGGAACTTGAACTTGAAAGCGAAGCTTAGCCATGACGACACCGCTTTGTAGAAATTGCCGAATTCGTCCCTGGCGTCCGAAAAGACCTGCGGGCTGAGCGCGTCGGACAGCACATAGCGCTTGGTGAGCACATTGCGGAACAGCTCGCTGCGCATGTTGCCGATCTTGTCGATCAGCCCGCTGATGCGGATCGAAAGCGATTGGGCTTGCGCAATGACGGCATTGATCTCCGCCTTTTCCGACACCAGCGCCTCGCGTTCGCCGCTGACGATGTCGGGCTCCGGCGGCTGACCCGCGGCAGGTGCCGCGCCAAGCTGCTCAAGACGGCTGTTGATCTCGCCAAGACGCGTACGGAAGGCCAGTGCGCTGTTCAGCGATTGCCGCGACAGCTCCTCGAGTTGCAAGCGGATATCGACAAGGCTGCTATCCTCCTCGCCGTCCTGCTGTATCTGCTTCTCGAAATTGTCGGTCTTGGTCGTCAGCGCCTGGATGATCTTCTGCTGGTCGGCGACCAGTCCGGCAGGCGCCTGGCCAAGCCCCTGTGCCACCGCATCGAACGACAGCGGCGCCGAGACGACAAGCGTGAGGATCAAAATGAGACGAAGCAATCGGAAAAGCATGATTTGTTGGCGACTCATCGGCGGCGAAGGCAATTTGAAAGCCTGTCCTTGATAAAGACGGCCCTATCATGGGGCAAGCCGTCGCATCGCGGACTCATCCGATCATTGACCTCACTGATCCTGACTCTCATTGAGCCCAGACCCCATTGATCCCCTGACCGATGCGTCGGCCAGTCGAAAGGCGATGGCGCAATATTGGCTTTGCCGGTGCGGCCTGCTCTATAGTCTGCCGCATCGCCCGAACCGGATGACATCAATGGCAGAGTACTCGGCCTTTTCGCTGCTCGCGAACGCGCTCAAGGGAAACAAGGATTGGAAGCCGGCATGGCGCAAGCCGGACCCGAAGGCGTCCTATGACGTCATCATCATCGGCGGCGGCGGTCATGGGCTGGCGACCGCCTATTATCTTGCCAAGGAACACGGCATCACCAATGTCGCCGTTGTGGAAAAGGGCTGGCTCGGCTCCGGCAATGTCGGCCGCAACACAACGGCGGTGCGCTCGAACTATCTGCTGCCGGCCAACACCCGCTTCTACGAACACTCGATGAAGCTGTGGGAAAACCTTTCGCACGAGCTCAACTACAATGTCATGTTCTCGCAGCGCGGCTGCCTGAACCTGGCGCACACGCCGGCCCAGTTCGACGACTATGCAAGACGCGGCAATGCCATGCGCCATCTCGGCGTCGATGCCGAACTGATGACGAAGGCTGAGATCAAACGTCTGATTCCGGCGCTCGACATCTCCGACAGCGCGCGCTTTCCGGTGGTTGGCGGCCTGATGCAGCGACGCGCCGGCACCGCCCGCCATGATGCGGTGGCCTGGGGCTATGCGCGCGGCGCCGACCGTCGCGGCGTCGACATCATCGAAAACTGCGAGGTCACCGGCTTCCTGCGCGACGGCGACCGCATTTCAGGCGTGACGACGTCCCGTGGCGACATCCGCGCCAGGAAGGTGGCCGTTGCGGTCGCCGGCAGCACCGGGCGTGTCATGCAGCTTGCCGGTATCGAGACAATGCCGATCGAGAGCCATGTGCTGCAGGCCTTCGTCACCGAATCGCTGAAACCCTTCATCGACACGGTCGTCACCTTCGGCATGGGCCATTTCTACATGTCGCAGTCGGACAAGGGCGGCCTCATCTATGGCGGCGACATCGACGGCTACAACAGCTACGCCCAGCGCGGCAATTTGCCCGTCGTCGACGAGGTGATGAGCGAAATGCTGGCGCTGTTTCCGGGCCTTGCGCGCGTGCGCATGCTGCGCTCCTGGGGCGGTGTTTGCGACATGTCGATGGACGGCTCGCCGATCATCACCACCGGCCCCCTGCCCGGCATGTATCTCAACTGCGGCTGGTGCTATGGCGGCTTCAAGGCGACGCCGGCTTCCGGCTGGTGCTTCGCCTGGACCATCGCCAAGGACCAGCCGCACGATCTCAACGCCCCCTTCACCCTCGACCGCTTCCACCGCGGCCTGGTGATCGACGACAAGGGCCAGGGTGCAAACCCGCGGCTGCATTAGGCATTAGGTAGAGTTCAATGTTGATCACTTGCCCCTATTGCGGCCCGCGCGACGTCATCGAGTTCACCTATCAGGGTGACGGCAACCGTGAGCGCCCCGACCCCGCCTCGCAGAATTTCGAGGCGTGGAACGCCTATGTCTATGACAGGCTGAACCCGGCCGGGGATCACAACGAGATCTGGCAGCATTCCGGCGGTTGCCGCACGCATCTGCGCGTCGTGCGCAACACGCTGACGCATGAGATTTCCAGCGTTGCTTTTGTGCGCGGTGATCATCAAGGGCGCGGCGATCATGGCTCCGCCGCGCGCCGCAAGGCGGAGGACAAGTCATGAGCCCGCGCCGCACCGACACCGGCGGCCGCATCGACCGGCTGAAAACCATCCGCTTCACCTTCGATGGCGCGGCCTACACCGGCCATGCCGGCGACACGCTGGCGTCAGCCCTGCTGGCCAAGGGCGTCACGCTTTACGGACGTTCGTTCAAATACCACCGCCCGCGCGGCCTGCTCACAGCCGGCGTCGAGGAACCCAACGCGCTGGTGACGGTGCTGAAGGGCGAGGTTCGTGAACCCAACATCCCAGCGACCATGGTCGAGATCCATGACGGCCTGGTTGCCATCAGCCAGAACCGCTTTCCCTCGCTTGCCTGGGACATCAACGCCGTCAACCAGCTCGGCGGCAAGATCCTGTCGGCCGGGTTCTACTACAAGACCTTCATGGGACCGGTGTTCGGTCCGCTCAAAGGCACGCGCTTCTGGATGTTCTGCGAACACTTCATCCGTCGCGCCGCCGGCCTCGGCAGCGCCGGATCGGCAAAGGACCCGGCCCGCTACGAACGCATGAACGCCTTTTGCGACGTGCTGGTGGTCGGCTCCGGCCCCGCCGGCCTGATGGCCGCCAAGGCTGCCGCCGATCAGGGCGCCCGCGTCATGCTGGCCGATCTCGAGCCGCGTTTCGGCGGTTCGGCCAACTGGTCCGATGAAACGATCGACGGCGCGCCTGCCGCCGATTGGGCCCGTCGCACGGTCGCCCAGCTCGAAGGCCGAGACAATGTCCGCCTTTTGCCGCGCACCACGGTCTGGGGTTACTACGACAACAACACGCTTGCCGCGCTCGAACGGGTCAGCGACCATAAGGATCAGCCAGGCAAGGGCGAGCCGCGCCATCGCTATTGGGCGATCCGCGCCAAATCCGTGGTCCTGGCCACTGGTGCGTTCGAGCGGCCGCTGGTCTTCCCCGGCAATGACAGGCCCGGTGTGATGCTGGCGCATGCCGCCGAGCGCTACGCCAACGAATTCGGCGTGCTGCCGGGCGAGCGGATCGCACTGTTCACCAACAATGACAGCGCCTATCGGGCGGCGGTCGCCTTGAAGAAGGCCGGTGCCGCGGTCGTCGCCATCGCCGATGTCAGGCCGGAACTTTCGCCGGAGATGCGCAAGCTGGCCGCGGAAGCCGAGGCCGAGATCTTCGCTGGCCATGCCGTCGTCGCCACCGAAGGCGGCAAGGCGCTGTCCGGCCTCAAACTGCAGCGCTTCGACATGACCAACGGCACGCTCATCGGTGATGCACGCAGCATCCATGCCGATTGCCTGCTGATGTCGGGCGGCTGGTCGCCGACCATCCATCTGGCCAGCCAGGCCGGTGCCAAGGCGGAATGGAACGCCGCCCGGCAAGCCTTTCTGCCGCCAAAGCCGACACAGAGCTGGATTGGCGCCGGCGCCTTCACCGGCAGTTTTTCGACGCTCGAAGCGCTCGCCGAAGGACGCGCCGCCGGCCTCGCCGCCGCCGGCGGGCAGAGCACTCCGTCCATGCTGCCGACCGTCGAAGCAGTGCCCGGCGATCCCGATCCGGCGCCGGTGTTCGAGATCAGGGCCAAGGGCAAGAGTTTTGTCGATTTCCAGCACGACGTCACGGCCGAGGACGTGCGGCTGGCCCACCGCGAGGGCTTCGTCTCGGTCGAGCATCTGAAGCGCTACACCACGCTCGGCATGGCGACCGACCAGGGCAAGAGTTCCAACGTGCCTGGCCTCGCCATCATGGCCGAAGCGCTGGGCAAGCCGATCCCCGAGGTCGGCACGACGCGCTTCCGGCCGCCCTTTGCGCCGGTGTCGATCGGCTCGCTGGCGGCGGAGCGCTTCGGCGACCTGAAGCCAGAGCGGCTGACGCCGATGCATGACTGGCATCTCGCCAATGGCGCGACGATGTATTCCGCCGGCCTCTGGTATCGACCGATGATCTACGGCCATGCCGGTGAGACGGTCGAACAGGCCTATGTGCGCGAAGCCAAGACGACGCGCGAAAGCGCCGGCATCGTCGATGTCTCGACACTGGGGAAGATTGCCGTGCAAGGCCCCGACGCCGCCGCATTCCTCGACCGCGTCTACACCAACATGTTTTCGACGCTGGCCGTCGGCAAGGCTCGTTACGGATTGATGCTGCGCGAGGACGGCCTCGCCTTCGACGATGGTACCACCTGGCGGCTCGGCGAGCAGGATTTCCTGATGACCACCACCACGGCCAACGCCGGCAAGGTGATGCAGCATCTAGAGTATTTCCTCGACGTGATCTGGCCGGAGTTGAAGGTCCACGTCACCTCGGTGACCGACGAATGGGCAGGTGCAGCGATCGGCGGGCCGAAGGCCAGGCAGATCCTCGCCTCTTGTGTCGCCGGCACATCGGTCGACAATGCCACCCTGCCCTTCATGGGCATCGTGCGCGGCGAGATATCAGGCGTGCCGGTGATGATCTGCCGGCTGTCCTTCTCCGGCGAAATGGCGTTCGAGGTCTATTCCGGCGCCGGCCACGGCACCCATGTCTGGGGAGCGCTGATCGAGGCCGGCAAGCCGTTCGGGCTGGTCACCTACGGGCTCGAGGCGCTGGGCACGATGCGCATCGAGAAGGGCCATGTCACCGGTGCCGAGATCGACGGCCGCACCACGGCGCGCGACCTGCATCTCGACTGGATGCTGTCCAAGAAGAAGCCGTTCATCGGCTCGGCGATGATGGACCGCGAAGGCCTGATCGCGTCGGACCGGCTGGAACTGGTCGGCCTGATCGCCCTCGACAACCGGCCACTCAACGGCGGCGCGCACATCGTCGAAGAGGTTGACGAGGCCAATCCGCACGGCTCGATCGGCCACATCACCGCCTGCTGCTACTCGCCGGCGCTCGGCAAGCATATCGCGCTGGCGCTGGTCAAGGGCGGCAAGGCGCGGCGCGGCACACGCGCCCACGTCTCCGATCCCTTGCGCAACCGGTTCGGACCGGTCGAGATCGTCTCCAACCACTTCTACGATCCCGAAGGGACCCGCATGCATGGTTGAGCGCCAATCACCGCTTGAACCGGAATTTCACGTCGGCTCGCACGGCAATTTCGAGCATGGCGTCGAGATCATCCTGACCGAGACACGGCCGGGCTCGATCGTGCAACTCGCCGCCTGGCCGGGCGAAGAGAAGAAGCTGATATCAGCCATCCGCACCGTCGCCGGGCTGGCTCTGCCCGATGGCGCCGGCGGGGGCCTGAGCGATGGCGTGAAGTCGGTGTTCGGCTTCGCACCGGGAAAATTCACCGTCGCCGACGAGGCCGAAGGTCTGGCCACGGCCTTTGCCAAGGTGGTGACCCCGGCCATCGGCACGGTCACCGACCTGTCGCATGGCCGCACCGCCATCCGCATCGCCGGGCCGAAGGCCGAATGGGTGCTGGCGAAATTCTTCGCCATCGACTTTTCGCTGCCGGCCTTTCCGGTTGGCGCCGGCCGTTCGACCACCCATCACGATGTCTTCGCCCAAATCCAGCGCACCGGCGCCGACCAGTTCGACATCTACGTCTTCCGCTCCTTCGCGCGCTCGTTCTGGAAGGCGCTCTGTCACGCCAGCGAGGAAGTCGGCTACGAGGTGCAGTAGTCGGCGCGGCCGAACGGCCGCATCGCTTCTGCTTCTGGCATCAACGCCAGCCGGTTCTGCCGCTAGAGAATCGCGCCGCGGACGCCCATGGTGGGGAAAGTGGCAGCCCAACCGGCCCAAGGGATAGAAATCCCGTCTCAGAGTCGGCACATTCGTTTGGTTCGAACATCTCCATGACCGCAGAACTATCCGCCGGCGCCACGGATCGCGCCGATGTGCAGGCCAGAGCCTTGCTCCTGCTGCCGCTGACGGTCGCCTGCGGTGTGTTCATGACCAGCCTCGACCAGAACGTCGTGGTCACGGCGCTGCCCGGCATCGGCGAAAGCCTCGGCCGTCCGCCCAGCCAGCTCGGTCTCTTGATCACGGTCTATGTCGCCAGCCTGATCATCTCGATGCCGCTTGGCGGCTGGGCCGCCGACCGCTTCGGCCTGCGCAACGTCTACTGCTTTGCCTTGCTGGTGTTCGCCGCCTCGTCGGCGCTCTGCGGACTGTCTGATAACATCTGGATGTTGGTCGGCGCGCGTGCGCTGCAAGGCTTCGGCGGCGCCTTGATGGGCACGCTCGGCCAGGTCGTCATCCTGTCGACCTTTCCGCGCAGCCGCACGCTCAAGATCAACATGTATATCTCGCTGGCCGGTCAGTCCGGACCGCTGGTCGGCCCGCTCGTCGGCGGCGCGCTGACCACCTACATTTCCTGGCGCTGGATCTTCTTCATCAATGTGCCGTTCGCGCTGGCGGCGGCAGTTCTTGCCGCCTCGTTGTTTCCGACGATGACCAAGCCGGTGCGGACGCCGTTCGACTTTCCGGGCTTCCTGCTGGTCGGCAGCGGCATGGTGCTGCTGGTCTTCGGCATGGATTCGCTGGCCGCCAAGGATGCCGCCGGCGGCATCATCGCCGGCGAACTGGCGCTGGCGCTCGTCATCCTGACCATCGCCTCGTTCTACTGCCTGCGCGTGCGCAATCCGCTGCTCGACCTCAAGCTCTTGCGCATCCGCACCTTCCGCATTTCGTTCCTGACCGGTGGCGGGCTGGACACGATCGGCCTCAGCTCCGTCGTCTTCCTGCTGCCGCTGATGTTCCAACTCGGCTTCGGCATGAGCGCGGTGCAGGCGGGGTCGCTGACCTTCGTCGCCGCGGTCGGCTCGGTGGCGATGCGCTTCTTCATGCCGCGCGTCCTCAACCGCTTCGGCTTCCGCCGCGTGCTGGTGTTCAACACGCCGATCGTCGCCCTTTTGGTCGCCGGTTTCGCTCTGATGCAGGCGACCACGCCCGTGTGGATCGTGCTGGCCTACATCTTCGTCTTCGGCGTTTTCCGTTCCGCGCAATGGGCGTCGACCGGCAACCTCGCCTACTCCGACATCGCGCCCGAGCAGCTCGCCCGCTTCAGCGCGCTTTACTACATTCTGTGGCAGCTGGCGGTGGCGATCAGCGTCGGCCTCGCCGCCGCGGCGCTATCGTTTCTGGCCGGAGGCGGGCCAGCCGTCGCCGACGACTTCCGCATCCTGTTCGTGATCGAGGGCGTCATCACGCTCTGCGCGTTGCTCGCCTATCTCAAGCTGACGCCGCAGGACGGCGCCCATGTCAGCGGCCACGGCGCCCAGATGAGTACCGAATAGTGCATGTCGGCCGACTGGCCAGGGCAGCCGCTATTCGCTGAACTTCACCCAGTCTTCCAGCGGCACGCGGTCGGTGCGGAAGGTGTTTTCAGGTTTTGACGTGTCTTCATGGCCAAGTGCCATACCGCAGACGACGATCTCTTCGTCGGGAATGTCGAGTACCGGCCGGATCTGCCGGTGATAAGGCGCGAAGGCCGCCTGCGGACAGGTGTGCAGACCCCTGCCTCTAGCTGCGACCATGATGTTCTGCAGGAACATGCCGTAGTCGATCCACGAGCCCTGGTTGAGCCGGCGGTCAATGGTGAAGATCATGCCGACCGGCGCGTCGAAGAAGACGAAGTTGCGGTCGTGCTGGGCGCGCATCTTGTCGACCTCGCGGCGACCAATGCCGAGCGCGCCATAGAGGCCGAAACCGTTGGCGCGGCGGCGGGTCAGATACGGCTCGAAGAACTGGGTGGGATAATACCGGTACTCGTCCCAATCGGCTTTTTCGGCGCGAATGCCGGAATTGAGAATGGCGTCTGATATCCGCTGCTTGCTCTCGCCCTTGGTGACATAGACTTTCCATGGCTGCATGTTGGTGCCGGATGGGGCGCGCGCCGCAACCGCCAGAATGGCGCGGATGGTGTCGTCGTCGACCATGTCGGGCAGGAATGCGCGCACCGAACGGCGCGACAGGATCGCCTCGTCGACAATCTCGGCATCGCCCGCGATTCGGGGGTTATTTTCCAGCATGGGCCGTCCCTTACCCTTTGTCTCGATCGGACGTCCCCACTCGCCGCTCTCGGCGGAGCCTTTGCATGAACCGTCAAAATCGCGCAAGCAAATCTTGTGCATCCGTGAAAATCTGCTTGATTTTTTCATGAGCTTGATTTCTCATGAAATTTGACGGTATTTTTTCATGAAGAGAGCGTTTTGCCTTCGACTACCGCAAGAACATTGCAGGGACCTGACGAACGCGTGCTGGCCGGCGACATCAGGGCCCTGCGCAAGGCGCGCGGGCTGACACTCGCCGAGATCGGCCTGAATCTTGGCCGTTCCGTCGGCTGGGTCAGCCAGGTCGAACGCGGCCTGTCGACGCCATCGCTCGGTGACCTCAGGGCCTTCGCCGAACTGTTCGGCGTGCCGATCAGCCTGTTCTTCAGCCATGACGTACCTGTCGAAAGCGAGCGCGGCGTGGTCGTGCGCGCCGGCAGGCGCCGCACGCTTGGCACAAGCGAATCCGGCTTGGTGGAGGAGCTTCTGTCGCCCGATCTCGGCGGTAGCTTCGAGATGGTGCGTTCGGTCTTCGCGCCAGGCGCGGAACTGAAGGCCGAGGCGCAGCGGCCGACCGAGGAGGCCGGATACGTCGCGTCCGGACTGTTCGACATCGAGATAGCGGGTGTCTGGCATCGGCTTGGCGAAGGCGACTCCTTTCGCTTCGAAGGCAAGCCTTACCGCTGGCGCAATCCGGGTGCCGAGCCGGCAATTGTCATCTGGGTGGTTTCACCACCCGTCTATTGAGTTCAAGTTTGGAGAAGAACATGGCGGGTTTGCCGAGCACGGCGCGCGTGGTGATCATCGGAGGCGGTGCCGTCGGTACCTCCTCGCTCTACCATCTCGCCAAGGCGGGCTGGACCGACTGCGTGCTCTTGGAAAAGAACGAGCTGACTTCGGGCTCGACCTGGCATGCCGCTGGCAACGTGCCGACTTTCTCCTCGTCCTGGTCGCTGATGAACATGCAGCGCTATTCGACCGAGCTTTATCGCGGGCTGGCCGACGCGGTCGACTATCCCATGAACTATCACGTCACCGGCTCGCTGCGCCTTGCCCACACGAAAGAGCGCATGCAGGAATTTCAGCGCGCCAAGGGCATGGGCCTCTACCAGGGCATGGACATCGACATTGTCGGTGTCGACGAGATCCAGCGTCGCTATCCCTTCATCGAGACGCATGATTTGAAAGGCGCGCTCTACGACCCGAGCGACGGCGACATCGATCCGGCGCAGCTCACCCAGGCGCTGGCCAAGGGTGCGCGCGACATGGGCGCGAAGATCATCCGCTTCTGCCCGGTCACAGGCGTGCGCCGTGAGAACGACGAGTGGGTGGTCGAGACGGCACAAGGTGAGATCCGCTGCGAGATCGTCGTCAATGCCGCCGGCTACCGGGCCGCCGAAGTCGGCCGGATGTTCGGCCGCGACGTGCCGATGATGGTGATGAGCCATCAGTACATTTTGTTCGAGGAGATTCCCGAACTGGCGGCATGGTCGAAGGAACAGGGGAAGAAACTGCCGCTGCTGCGCGACGTCGACACCTCCTACTATCTTCGCCAGGAGAAGAACGGCATGAATCTCGGCCCCTATGAGCGCAATTGCCGCGCGCATTGGGCCAGCCACAACGACCCGATGCCGGAGGATTTTTCCTTCCAGCTGTTCCCCGACGATCTCGACCGGCTCGAACATTATCTGGCCGACGCCGTCGCCCGCGTGCCGATCCTGGGCACCGCCGGCCTGTCCAAGGTCATCAACGGGCCGATCCCCTACACGCCGGACGGCAATCCGCTGATCGGCCCGATGCCCGGCGTTCCCAATGCCTTCGAGGCCTGCGTCTTCACCTTCGGCATTGCCCAGGGTGGCGGCGCCGGCAAGGTGCTGGCCGAATGGGTGACAGAGGGCCAGACCGAATGGGACATGTGGTCGTGCGACCCGCGCCGCTTCACCTCCTTTGCCTCGGCGCCGGACTATTGCGTCGCCAAGGGCATGGAGATCTACGGCAACGAGTATGCCATCCAGTTCCCGCGCCATGCCTGGCCGGAAGGGCGCGACCGCAAGCTGTCGCCGATCCATGATCGCATCAAGGCGCTCGGCGGCCGCTTCGACGCTTACAATGGCTGGGAGCGGGCCACCTGGTACGCACAAGACGGCGATGACATTTCCGAGGAAGCCACGCTGACCTTCCGCCGCGACGGACCGTGGCATCATCGCGTGCGCGAGGAATGCCTGGCCGTGCGCGACGCCGCCGGCATTTTGGACCTGCCCGGCTTCTCGCGCTTCAACCTCGAAGGCCCGGGTGCCGCCGAATGGCTGAGCCTGCAGGTCACTGGGCTGGTGCCGAAGCCAGGCCGCATCGGCCTGGCCTATTTCGCCGACGACAAGGGCCGCATCGTCACCGAAATGTCCGTGGTGCGCCACGATGATAACCTGATGACGCTGATCACCGCGGCGGTCGCGCAATGGCATGATTTCGAGTGGCTGAAATCGCGCATGCCTGAAGATGCGACCTTCAAGCTGATCGATCGGACCGAGGAATTCTCGACCCAGATCCTGGCGGGCCCGAACTCGCGAAAAATTCTCGCTGATGTCTGCGAAGCCGACCTCACTCTGCCATGGCTGACGCATCAGGAAACCAAGATCGCCGGCCGCTGGGCGAAGCTTGTGCGCGTGTCCTTCGCCGGCGAACTCGGCTGGGAAATCCACACCAGGATCGACGACACCGCCGCCATCTTCGATGCCATCTGCGCGGCGGGACAACAGCATGGGCTGAAGCCGTTCGGCATGTATGCGCTGGATTCACTCAGGCTCGAAAAAGGCTACCGCACCTGGAAGGGCGACCTGTCGACCGACTATTCGATCCTGCAGGGCGGGTTGGAGCGCTTCGTCAAATGGGACAAGCCCGACTTCCGCGGCAAGGCAGCACTCCAGAACGAAAAGCAGCAAGGCGTGAAGAAGCGTTTCGTCACACTGGTGGTGGAAAACCCCGGCGATTGCGACGCTCCGTCAGTTTCTACACTCTGGCACGACGGCAAGATCGTCGGCGAGACGACGTCGGGCGGCTGGGGTCACCGGGTCGACAAATCGATCGCACTCGGCATGCTGCGCGCCGACCTAGCCGAACCAGGTACATCAGTCGAGGTCGAAATCTTCGGTGACCGCTTTCAGGCGATCGTGCAGAAGGATGAACCGCTGTGGGATCCGAAGAACGAAAGGCTGCGCGCATGAAGAAAATCATCCTCACCGATGGCGGGATGGGCCAGGAACTGGTCCGCCGCAGCAAGTCCGAGCCGACGCCGCTATGGTCGGCCAGGGTGCTGATCGACGAACCGGATCTGGTGCGCGACCTGCACGCGGAATTCATCCGTGCCGGCGCCCGCGTGATCACCATCAACACCTATTCTGCGACACCCGAACGCCTGGCGCGCGAGGGCGCGGAAGACCTCTTCAAGCCATTGCAGAAGCGCGGCATCGAATTGGCCAGGCAGGCCCGCGACGAAGCCGGCGATGCGGCCATCGCCGGCTGCCTGTCGCCGCTTTTCGGCAGCTATGCACCGGCGCTGACCATTTCCTTCGAGGAGACGCTCGATATCTACCGCCGCATCGTTGCCGAGCAGGCCGAGGGCGTCGACCTGTTCCTGTGTGAAACCATGGCGTCGGCGGACGAAGCCCGCGCGGCGGTCACCGCGGCATCGGAAAGCGGCAAGCCGGTATGGGTGTCGTGGACGCTGGCCGACCACGGCAAGCCACGGCTGCGCAGCGGCGAGACAATAGCCGCCGCGGCAGGCGCGCTCGATGGCGTGGCAGTCGCCGCGCGGCTGGTCAATTGCTGCCGGCCGGAAGCAATCGCCGCGGCTTTGCCTGAACTGATCGACCTCGGCGGCCCGGTCGGCGCCTACGCCAATGGCTTCACTTCAACCGAAGCACTCAAGCACGGCGGCACCGTCGATGTGCTGCACGCCCGTCACGACCTTGGCCCGGATGCCTATGCCGACCAGGCGATCGGCTGGGTCGAGGCTGGGGCAAGCATCGTTGGCGGCTGCTGCGAAGTCGGACCGCCGCACATCGCCGCCCTGCGCGACCGGCTCGAACAGGCCGGCTACGAAATTTCGGGAGTTTTGCATGCCTAGACCATCATCGCGTATTTCCGGCATCGTGCCTTCGGGCAAGGACGGCTGGGAAGTCCATTTCGCCGCCTGGACGCGCAAGGAGGCCGGCGAAGACATCATCATGCTGTCGGTCGGCGACCATGATTTCGACACGCCTTCGCAGACCATCGAAGCCTGTGTGACCGCGGTTCGCGGCAGCAATCATCACTACACCCCGCTTCCCGGCTTGCCGCGCCTGCGCAGGGCGATGGCGGCGGCCTCGACCGCCTGCACCGGCGTCGAGACGTCGCCGGATCAGGTGATCGCCACACCGGGTGGCCAGGCCGCACTCTACGCCGCCGTGCAGGGCGTGCTCGACCAGGGCGATCACGCCATCGTCGTGGCGCCCTATTATGCCACCTATCCCAACACGTTCAGCGCCGCAGGCGCTGATTTCACCGTCGTTGAGACACCGGCCGAGGATGGCTTCCAGCCGCGTGCCGACATGATCCGCGCGGCAATCCGGCCGAACACGCGCGCCATCCTGATCAACACGCCGAACAATCCGACAGGTGCTGTCTATTCGCGCGAGCGGCTGGAGCAGTTGGCAGAAGTCTGCCGGGAGCACGACCTCTGGCTGCTGTCGGACGAAGTCTACTGGACGCTGGGCGGTGGCGAGCACGTCTCGCCGCGCTCGCTGCCAGGGATGGCCGAGCGGACGCTGGTCATCAATTCGATGTCCAAGAGCCACGGCATGACCGGCTGGCGCATGGGCTGGCTGACGGGACCGGAGGAGATGATCACGCTCATGATCAATCTCAATCTGGTGACGACCTACGGCCTGCCGGCCTTCATCTCGATCGCTTGTTCCGAGGCGCTGGAGAACCGTTACGGTGTCAAGGAGATCGCCGAACGTTACGCGGCACGCCGCACCGTCTTGCTCGACGCCGTGCGGGGCATGAACGATGTCACCGTGCGCGGTTCGGAGGGCGGCATGTATGTCATGCTCGACATCTCGGCCGTCGAACCGGACGACGAGAAATTCGCCTGGGCCCTGCTCGACAGCGAAAAGGTTGGCGTCATGCCCGGCTCCAGCTTCGGCGAAGCGGCCGCCGGCCACATTCGCATCAGCCTCTGCCAGCCCGAACCCGTGCTGCAGGAAGCTGCACTTCGTCTGCGCCGCTTTGCTTCCAGCTACCGTCGCGAGGCAGCATGACCGCCAAGGCAATTCCCGCCAAAGCAAGAGCGGTCATCATCGGCGGCGGCGTTTCCGGCTGTTCGGTCGCCTATCACCTGGCCAAGCTCGGCTGGACTGACATCGTGCTTCTCGAACGCAAACAGCTGACGTCGGGCACGACATGGCACGCCGCCGGCCTGATCGGCCAGTTGCGCGGTTCGCAGAACATGACACGGCTGGCCAAATATTCCGCCGATCTCTACGTCAAGCTGGAAGCCGAGACCGAGGTCGGCACCGGCATGCGCCAGGTCGGTTCGATTACCGTGGCGCTGACCGAGGAGCGCAAGCACGAGATCTACAGGCAAGCGTCGCTGGCGCGTGCCTTCGATGTCGACGTGCGTGAGATTTCGCCCAGGGAAGTCAGCGAGATGTACCCGCATCTCAATGTTTCCGATGTCGTCGGTGCCGTGCATCTGCCGCTCGACGGCCAATGCGACCCCGCCAACATCGCCATGGCCCTGGCCAAGGGCGCGCGCCAGCGCGGCGCCACCATCGTCGAGAATGTGAAGGTCACCAAGGTCCATACCAAGGCCGGCCGCGTCAGCGGCGTGTCCTGGGCACAGGGCGAAGACCAAGGCACGATCGAAGCCGACATCGTCGTCAACTGCGCCGGCATGTGGGCGCGCGAACTGGGAGCGCAGAACGGCGTCACCATCCCGCTGCATGCCTGCGAGCATTTTTACCTCGTCACCGAACCGATCCCCGGCCTCACCCGTCTGCCGGTGCTGCGGGTGCCGGACGAGTGCGCCTACTACAAGGAGGACGCCGGCAAGATGATGCTGGGCGCCTTCGAGCCGGTGGCAAAACCCTGGGGCATGGACGGCATAAGCGAGGATTTCTGCTTCGACCAGTTGCCGGAGGACATGGAGCATTTCGAGCCGATCCTCGAAATGGGCGTCAACCGCATGCCGATGCTGGCAACCGCCGGCATCCACACCTTCTTCAACGGTCCTGAGAGTTTTACGCCCGACGACCGCTACTATCTCGGCGAGGCGCCGGAGCTGTCCGGCTACTGGATGGCGACCGGCTACAACTCGATCGGCATCGTCTCCTCCGGCGGCGCCGGCATGGCGCTGGCGCAGTGGATCAATGACGGCGAAGCCCCGTTCGACCTGTGGGAAGTCGACATCCGCCGCGCCCAGCCGTTCCAGAAGAACCGCCGCTATTTGAAGGAACGCGTCTCGGAAACGCTCGGCCTGCTCTATGCCGACCATTTCCCTTATCGGCAGATGGCGACTTCGAGGAATGTCAGGCGTTCGCCGCTGCACGAGCATCTGAAGGTGCGCGGCGCCGTGTTCGGCGAAGTCGCCGGCTGGGAGCGCGCCAACTGGTTCGCTCGCGAGGGCCAGGAGCGCGAATACCGCTATTCCTGGAAGCGCCAGAACTGGTTCGACAACCAGCGCGAAGAACACCTCGCGGTCAGGAACGGCGTCGGCCTGTTCGACATGACCTCGTTCGGGAAGATCCGTGTCGAGGGCCGCGACGCCTGCGCTTTCCTGCAAAGACTGTGCGCCAACGACATGGACGTCGCGCCGGGCAAGATCGTCTACACCCAGATGCTCAACCAGCGCGGCGGCATCGAGAGCGACCTGACGGTTTCGCGGCTGTCGGAAACGGCTTTCTTCCTCGTCGTCCCCGGCGCCACGCTGCAGCGCGACCTCGCTTGGCTGAGAAAACACATCACCGACGAATTCGTCGTCCTCACCGATGTGACGGCGGCTGAAAGCGTGCTCTGCCTGATGGGACCAGATGCACGAAAACTGATCCAGAAGGTCAGTCCCAACGATTTCTCCAACGAAACCAATCCGTTCGGCACGTTCCAGGAGATCGAGATCGGCATGGGCCTGGCCCGCGCCCATCGTGTCACCTATGTCGGCGAACTCGGTTGGGAGCTCTATGTCTCGACCGATCAGGCGGCCCATGTCTTCGAGGCGATCGATGAGGCCGACGCCGAAGTCGGCCTGAAACTCTGCGGCCTGCACACGCTGGATTCCTGCCGCATCGAAAAGGCTTTTCGGCATTTCGGCCACGACATCACCGATGAGGACAATGTGCTGGAAGCCGGCCTTGGCTTCGCTGTGAAGACGGCCAAGGGCGATTTCATCGGCCGCGATGCCGTGCTGCGCAAGAGGGAAGCCGGGCTGAACCGCAGGCTGGTCCAGTTCCGGCTGAAGGATCCAGAGCCCCTGCTCTTCCACAACGAGGCGATCCTGCGCGACGGCAAGATCGTCGGCCCGATCACCTCTGGCAATTACGGCCATCATCTCGGCGGCGCGGTTGGGCTAGGCTATGTGCCATCCGAGGGCGAGAGCGAAGCGGATGTGCTGGCTTCATCCTACGAAATCGAGATCGCCGGCGAGCGCTTTGCGGCGGAAGCCTCGCTGAAGCCGATGTACGATCCGAAATCGGAGCGGACAAGGATGTAGCGCCTCTTACCCTCCCCCTTGTGGGGAGGGTCGGCTCGCGGTCGGAGCGGAGCGGAGATTGCGGGACGGGGTGGGGATAGCGCCCTACGAGACCCCGCTTCTCAGAACCGCTCCAGCTTCGCTCGCACCTTGGCCAGAAACGCAGCCCGTGTCTGCTGCGTCGACGCATCCATCAAATAATGCGCCAGGAAAAAGGTCCGGCAGCGCGTCGCGCACAGGGCTCGCATGCCGCGCAAAAGGGTCTTGCGTCCCGGCTGGCCGACGACGACGCTCCACCAGGTCGGCGCGCCGCAGGTGGTGATGACGCCGACCCTGGTCACATGCGTCATCAGTGACTTGATCCGTCCCTTGCCCGCAGGCAGCTTGAAGGCAACGTCCGTCGCCCACACCCGGTCGAGCCAGCCCTTCAGCATTGCCGGCAGCCCGTACCACCAGGTGGGATAGACGAACAGGATTGCTTCGGCCCAGTTGAGCAGCTCGAAATGCGGCTTCAGCGCCGGGTCCTGCGGCGCCTGGTCATTGTAGGAGCGTCGCTCGTCGCAACCCATCACCGGGTCGAACTTCTCGGCATAGAGGTCGAGCAGCCGCACCTCCCAGCCTCGTCGCATCAGCACGTCGATGGCGGTGTCGCGAATTGCCGCACAGAAGCTGTCCGGCACCGGATGGCAGTAGACCACCAGCGCGCGCATCAGAAGGCATCCATGCGTGCCGCGACCTTGGCCATGAAGGTCTTGCGCGTGCTGTCGGTCGACAGATTCATCGAATAATGTGCAAGATAGCTCACCGGTGCGCCCGGTTTGACGGTGGCGCGCAGCATGCGCTTGATCAGTTTGCGCGGCGGATCACCCATCAGCATGGCGCGGAACCGGCTGCCGCCATAGGTAGTCACCGCGGCAACCTTGCGTACGTTGTGCAGCGACGGCTGCGCCTTGCCGTCGACCAATTTGAACGACACGCCGGGCAGGAAGACGCGATCGAAAAAGCCTTTCAGGATCGCTGGAAAGCCGTAGTTCCAGACCGGATAGGAAAGCACCAGCGCATCGGCTCGCAGCAGGCGTTCGACATAAGGTGCGGCAGCGTCAGCGGCGCCGCGCGGATTGTGGTAGCCCAGCCTTTCCTGCCGCGTCATCCGCGGATCGAAATCCTCCGCGTAGAGGTCGCAGTCATCGACCGTATGGCCCGCCGCCGTCAACCGCTCTACGATCATGCGGTGCAGGCCGGCATTGAAGCTAGTCTCGACCGGATGGGCGTAAAGGACGAGGATGTTCACAGGGGAATATCCGCAAGGTCAGTGCGAGGCACCCCCCTCTGCCCTGCCGGGCATCTCCCCCGCAAGGGGGGAGATCGGACTGCCGTATCGCTTTCGCCAACTGTCGACGCCGCAGAATGGTCGCGACTCAAAGGCTGCCAATCTCCCCCCTTGCGGGGGAGATGTCCGGCAGGACAGAGGGGGGTGTTCAAGCGCAAACCTGTCCTCATCCCATCCTCTGCAACCCCTTGAACAAGAATGTCCGGCCCGACCGGTAGTCATAGTCCGGGTTCTCCCAGGCGATCATCTTGCCGGGGTTGAGCAGGCCTTGCGGATCGGTTTCGCGCTTGAAGGCAAGCTGCACCGCGTCGGTCTGCTTCATGCCGCCCTCTTCCAGCGTGTAGCGATGTGGGTTGAAGATCGGGCAGCCATTCTCCTCATGCAGCCGCACGATCTCGTCGAGCCTTGCTTCACTGGTGAACTTGACCAGCGGCAGGCCGAAGCAGGTGATGTTGCCGTCCAGCCGTACGAATTCCAGATGCGAGAAAACCTCGCCCGGAAACATCGCATCCATCTTTTCGACCAGCGCCAGTTGCTTGGGAAAGGGATAGAGCGACTGCAGATAGGTAATCGAAGGATCGACGCGCAGCGCCCTCAGTGTGGTGTGGTTCCAGGCCAGCTCATAGGCCGGTGGCAGGCCCTTTTTCTCGTCCAGCGTCGCTGAGGCTGCATTGAAGATCACCTCGCCGCCGGCACGGCGATTAAAGGCCAGGAAGGCATCCAGCCCGTGCCGCGCCACCATGACGACGCAGATGCTCTGCCCCTGCTTCAGGAATTTCTGATGCCGCTTGAAATAAAGCTGTGGCACGGGTGCCGCTATCGGCGTGATCAGCTTGGTCAGGATACCGTCTTGGCACGCCAGTGCATTTCCATAGCGGGCCGCATCCATGAAAGCGTCGAAGCCGACGATGACGTCGATCCATTCATAGGCCGCGGTCAGCGGCATCTCGACCTCCGATATGATGCCGTTAGTGCCGTAGGCATGGGTCACCTTGTGCAGATCCTCGCCGGTGAGTTCGAGCGCTTTCGGCTCGGCCTCCATGGTCACCACCCGCAGGCGCAGCACATTGCCGAAATCGCGCAATCCGCCGAAATTGATCGAACCGACGCCGCCCGAACCGCCGGCGATGAAGCCGCCGATCGAGGCGGTGTTGTAGGTGGAGGGCGACAGCCGCAGCTCCTGCCCGGAATGCGCCCGCGTCGCCTTGTCGATATCGGCAAGAACGGCCCCCGGTCCGGTCACCACGCGCCCCGGTGCGATCGACTTGATCTCGTTCATCTCGGCAAGGTTGAGCACGACGCCGCCGGAGAGCGGCATCGCCTGGCCGTAATTGCCGGTGCCGCTGCCGCGCGGTGTCACCGGCACACCATGGCGATGACACGTAGCAAGCACGCGTATCAGTTCGGTCTCATTCCTTGGCGTCACGATCAGATCGCCGGTGACATGGTCCAGTTGCTGCTTCAGCACCGGGCTGTACCAGTAGAAGTCACGGCTCTTCTGCTGGACGATGGCCGGGTTGTCGTCGACCTTGAGTCCGTCAAGATCGCGTTTGAGCGCCGAAACGTCCATCATTCCACCATCAGTTCGTCGAGTTCGGCATAGTCGGGCAATTGCCGGTCGATCGCCTTGCCGCCGCGCACCACGATGCGATCCGATTCGGGCCGCGAGAGCAATTCCGTCCAGCTTCGGCCTTTGAACAGGACAAAATCGGCATCGCCGCCGGCGGCAAGCGTGCCGAAGCCATCAAGCCGCATCACCTTGGCCGGCGTCGCGGTGACCGCTTGCGGCCAGTCGGCGACCGGATGATCGAAATGCAGGATGCGCGTCGCCATGCGGTAGACCTCCAACATGTCGAGATCGCCATAGGCGTAGAAGGGATCACGGGTGTTGTCGGAAGCGACTGCCACCGGAATGCCCCTCGCCTTCATCTCGTGCAGCAGCGTCACGCCGCGCCAGCGCGGCGTGGTTTGGTCGCCGCGCCGGTCCTGCAGATAGAGGTTGCACATTGGCAGCGAGACGACGGCGAGCCCCGCTTTCGCCACCTTGTCCAGCGTGTCGAGCACATCGAGGTCCGGCTGGCGCGCCAGCGAACAGCAATGGCCGGCGAGGATGTTGCCTTCGAAACCGTTCCAGAGAGCAGCCTCGGCGATCTTCTTCAGCGATATGGCGGAGATGTCATCGGTCTCGTCGGCATGGAAATCGAGATCGAGGCCATGCTTGATGGCTTGCACGAAGACATGGTCGAGCAGTTCTTCGAGGTCCGGCACCATATAGGTGACGACACCGAGCACGCCCTTTGCCGCGGCAACCCTCTTTGCCAGCCTGTCGAACCACTTTTTGTCGCGTACGCCTTCGATGCCGAGCAAACAGGCGCCCTGCAACTCGATGCGGCCGCGCCATGCCTCGCGCATCGCCTCGAACACCGGCCAGGAGATTTCCTCCTGCGGCGCGACGCTGTCGAGATGCGTGCGCAGCGCCCTGGTGCCATGGGCGTAGGCTGAGCGCAGCGAGAAATCCATCCGTTTCGCAACGTCCTCGGCGCTCCAGCGTGCCACACGATCGGCGCCGGCGGCATTCAGCGCGCCCAAGAACGTGCCGTCGGGATTGGGCTTTCGCGGCCAGATATGGCCCTTGTCGATATGCGTGTGGCTGTCGACGAAGCATGGCAGCACGATGCGGCCGCCAAGATCGACGGCATCAGCAGGCGCTGCACGACCGTGGGCGGCAATGCCTGCGATTTTGCCGTCCGCGATAGTGACGTCGGCAAGCGCAAAGCCATCCCTGTCGAGAGCAGCGCCAAGGCCTAGGGTCAGGGATGCGTGAAGCCTGACATTGGCGAGCCGGTATGAACCTGTGTTCGGAATCAAGGGCCTAGCGCTCCTGCTTCAGTGCGCTTTCGTGCCAGCGCCGCAAAATGAGATGCGAAATCAGCGACAGCACGAGGAAGATCAAAATGCCGGTCAGCGAGATCAGGAACAGCGCCGCGAACAGCCGCGGCGCGTTGAGCCGGTAACCGGCCTCGATGATGCGCGAGGCAAGGCCGGACGACTGGCCGGTGGTGCCGGCGACGAACTCGGCCACCACCGCGCCGATCAGCGACAGGCCGCCGGCGATCTTCAGCCCGCCGAGGAAATAGGGCATCGCGGCCGGCAGCCTGAGATAGCGCAATTGCTGCCAGCGCGTCGCGCCATTGAGCTTGAACATGTCGCGCAGATTGCGGTCGACGGAGTTGAGGCCAAGCGTGGTGTTGGACAGGATCGGAAAGAAGGCGACGATCCAGGCGCACAGCAGAAGCTTGGTCGTCTGGTCGTTCACATAGATGTTGATCAGCGGAAAGATCGCCACGATCGGCGTCACCTGCAGCACGATGGCGAAGGGAAAGAACGACATCTCGACCCATTTCGATTGCGCGAACAGCACCGCCAGCCCGACCCCGCCGACGACCGCCAGAGCCAGGCTGAGGAAGGTGATGCGCAAGGTCACCAGCAGCGAGGAAAACAGCAGGCCGGCGTCGTTGTAGAGCGTCCACAGCACCACGCCCGGGCGCGGCAGGATGTATTGCGGAATCGCGTTCCAGACGCAGATGCGATCCCACAGCCAGATCGCCAGGATCATGATCGTTAGCGGCAGCAGCCAGCGGCCGATCCGTTCGAACCGCTCTTGGCGCACGCGGCGCGCTTCCTCGGGGTCGAGTTCGAGCACGCGCTCGTCAATGGCCGTCATGATGCGCGCCTGCTGTTGAATTGATGGCATTGACCAACACATCGGAGGCCTGACGGCAGAGTGCCGCATAGTCGGGCGAGGTGCGAAACGCCTCGTCGCGCGGATAGGAGGCCTCGATGGCGAGTTCGTCGAACACCCTGCCCGGCCGCGCCGCCATGACGACGACGCGGTTGGAGAGGAACACGCTTTCAAAGACGCTGTGGGTGACGAAGACGACGGTGAAGCGTTCGTCCTGCCACAGTTCCAGCAGATCGTTGTTGAGCTTGAAGCGGGTGATCTCGTCGAGCGCGGCAAACGGCTCGTCCATCAGCAGCACGCGCGGTTTGGTCACCATTGCGCGCGCAATGGAGACGCGCATCTTCATGCCGCCGGACAGTTCGCGCGGCACCGCGTCTTCGAAACCGGTCAGGTGCACCCGCGCCAGCATCTCCCTGATCGCCGGTGTCGCCTTGGCGCGCGAAATGCCTTTCAGCCGAAGCGGCAGCCAGACATTGTCGAAAACATTGGCCCAGGGCAGCAGCGTCGGCTCCTGGAAGACGAAGCCGATGTTCGAACGGTCAAGCGAGCCACCGCCGCGCCAGTCGAGCACGCCGGAGGTCGGCGTCGACAGGCCGGCGATCAGCCGCAGCGCCGTCGACTTGCCGCACCCCGACGGCCCAAGCAGGCTGAGGAAATCGCCTTCCCGGATGGTCAGGTCGACGTCGCTGAGCGCCGTCACGCCGTTGGAAAATACCTTGCCGACGCCGCGCAGCGCCAGAAGCGTCGGGGCCGTACCCGACACAGCCGGCGCTGGCGCCACTTTTTCCCTTATCATGCCGGGACCGGCCTATTTCTTCAGCTCGAGCCCGACGCCCTTGTTGATGAAGGTCAGCGTGTAGGCCTTCTTGATGTCGATGCCGGCTGGCGTGACCTTGGCCTTGACCATCTTGTCGTAGAAACTCTTGATCCGCTCGTCGGTCATGGCGCCGATGCCGAGCTTTTCGGTGTCGCCGGAATCGGCCAGGCCGAACTTCTTCATCTGCTCGATCGAGAACGCGATCTGCTCGTCGCTCATGTCGGGATTGTCTTTCTTGATCAAGTCGTTGGCGGCCTTGTTGTCGCCGTAGAGATATTTGTACCAGCCCTTGGCGGAGCCATCGACGAAGCACTGGACCACCTCCGGCTTCTTGTCGATCGTGTCCTGCATCACCTCGATCGTCGTCGAGTAGGTATCCCAGCCATAGTCGGCGAGCAGGAACTGGTTCGGCACGAAGCCGCCTTCCTTCTTGACCGCGAACGGCTCGGAGGTGACGTAGCCCTGCTGGATCGACTTCTTGTTGGCGAGGAAGGGAGCGGTGTTGTAGGTGTAGGGCGCGCGCTTGGAGGCATCGAAGCCGAGTTCGATGACCATCCACTGGAAGAAGGTCTGCACGCCCTCGTCACCCAATATGTACTGGTCGGCGTTCTTCAGGTCCTCCCATTTGTCGAGCCCTTCGCCGGGATGGGACATGATGACCTGCGGGTCCTTCTGGAAATCCGCCGCCACCACCCGCATCGGAATGCCTTGCTGCACGGCATCGAAAGCCGACAGCAGATTGCCGCCCATGTAGAAATCGATCTTGCCGGCCAGCAGCATCGGCCGGCCGCTGACCTGCGGACCGCCCTGCATAATGGTGACGTCGAGGCCGCAGGCGGCATAGGTGCCGTCCGCCACGGACTGGTAATATCCGCCATGCTCCGGCTCGGCCAACCAGTTGGTGCCGAAGGTGACTTTCTCATTCGCAGCAGCACCCAGCGTGCTGGCTGCAAGCAGGGCCACAATCGCCACCGAGATCTTCTGTTTTCCGTACATCGACACCACCCTCTGTTTGCTCCGGCGCGCCACGCGCCAGGCTCGACACCAAAGATTCAAGAAGCAAGACACATGCCACCGGCGTCTGGCGCCTGGGCCGCCCGCTTGAAAGACGTTGCCATGCCAAGCGCGGACGGGTCATGCTGTACGGAAGGCATCGTGCCTATTTTTTGAACGGCTGTCCATAATCGCCCGGGCAACATGCACCGCCATCTTGAAGGTGTAGTGGGTCCGGCTTTAGGCTGACGGCATCCAGGAGATTGCCATGTTCAGATTCCTCACCCCGAAGTCGATCAAGCCGCCCTTTGCCCGCTACAGCCACGGCGTCGAGGTGCCGGCTGGCAAGCGACTGGTGCTGTGCTCGGGTCAGGTCGCCATCACCGCGGACGACCAGATTCCCGAAGACGCCGGCGCGCAGGCCGAACTCTGCTTTCAAAACATCGCGGCGATTCTCGGCGAAGCCGGCCTGGGTCTGAGGGATATCGTGCGCATCAACACCTATGTCACCGATCGCGCACATCTGCGGCCCTATATGGATGTCCGCGACCAGCTGTTTTCCAGCCCCGCGCCGGCCTCGACGCTGATGATCGTTTCCGGCTTTGCCCGCCCCGAATTCAAGGTCGAGGTCGAGGCCATCGCGGCCGGGTGATCGACAGACAACCTCCGCCGCGCTAGGTCTGGCCGTTCATCGAAGAGGCATGACATGACTGTTGCGAAGAAACGTGTGTGGTGGGGCGACTACCGGACCACCGAATACGCCTCGATCGATCCGGAGGCGACGATCGCCGTGCTGCCGGTGGCGGCGATCGAGCAGCATGGGCCACATCTGCCGGTCTCTACCGACACTTCGATCATGAACGGCATGCTCGACACGGTTATTTCGCGCCTGCCCGACGATCTCGACATCCGCATCCTGCCGGTCCAGGCAGTGGGCAAGTCGAACGAACATCTGCATGCGCCGGGCACCCTCACTCTGCCGGCAACCACGCTGATAAAAGCCTGGACCGAGCTCGGCCTGTCTATCGCGCGCGCCGGCGTGCGAAAACTGATTGTCGTCAATTCGCATGGCGGCAACGAAGAGATCATGGGCATTGTCACGCGCGAATTGCGCGTGCGCGAAAAGATGCTGGCGGTAAAAACCAGCTGGCAGCGTTTTGGCCGCCCGGCCGGCATGTACACCGAACTGGAGGACCGCCACGGCATCCATGGCGGCGATGTCGAGACCTCGCTGATGCTGCATTTCCGGCCGGACCTCGTCGACATGGCCAAGGCCGACAATTTCGTTTCCAATGTCGCCAAGGCCGAAAACGAATTTTCGCTCCTGCGCCACACCGGCACCCATGCCTTCGCCTGGATCGCTGGCGATCTCAACCCGAATGGCGTCGTCGGCGATGCCAGCATCGCGACGGCGGAGAAGGGCCGGCTGACGGCAGAATATCAGGCCGACGGGTTCATCAGCCTGCTGCGGGATGTCCGCAAGGCGAAGCTCGCGGAATGGTTGACGTAGCCTCCAAACCAGTGGTCTGGCATCGAAAGGCAAACGCTGTCCTCTTGAACAAACCAGGCGACGGAGGGCGGATCAGACAATAACGCTTTGCACAGAGAGATTTCCGCACAAGAGATTTTGACAAACTTTGCCAAAATGCACCATACTGGGCGGAATATGGAGGCCAGTATGGCAACGATGAACGTATCATTGCCCGATCCGATGAAAGATTGGGTTGAGGCGCAAACCGAAACGGGCCGCTACGCCAACGCGAGCGATTATGTGCGCGATTTGATCCGTCGGGATCAGGAGCGCAACGACAAGATTGCCGCCATGCAGCGCTTTGTCGATGATGGCTTGAAGAGTGGCATCGGCAATCGATCCAGGGACGCGCTTTTCACGGAGGCGGTTAAACGCGCTGAAAAGCCATCCGGCAATAGGTAGTGGGATTTCGCCTTTCTTTAGCCGCGGAAGAGGACATCGTCGGTATTGCCGAGCAAGGGGTGCGCCTGTTCGGCGCTGTGCAGGCCAGACAGTATCATGACGAGTTGTTCACGATCTTTGACCTGATCGCTGCCAGTCCCCGAATAGCGCGAGAGCGGCTTGAATTGAGGCCACCGATGCGTATCCATCCCTTCGAAGCCCATCTTGTCGTCTACCGGATCGAAGCCGACGACGACGTGTTCATTGTCCGGGTACGCCACGGGCATGAAGATTGGGCGAATGAAGGCACTCGATAATCGAACAACGACATGGGGCAGCTAGCTGTCGATCCTCAGCGCAAAGGGCGTGCCTTCAAAGGCATCCGCACCGCGCCCGATCGATTCGATTGCCTCGATCATGCGGCCGTTGCGATCTAGCAGTGCGTCGGCCACCGCAATCAGCCGCGGATTGGGTGTCGCCGATGGCGACAGCGTCCGCAATGTCTGAGCCAGTTCGGCCTCATCGCGTTTCGGCGCCAATGCCGCCGCAATGATGTAGGCGGAGGCGGTCGAGCGGCTGATGCCGGCATAGCAATGCACGAGCATCGGCCTTGCCCGGTCCCAGCCGCGCGCGAAATCGAGCAGGTTACGGACATGCTCCTCGCCCGGCATGGTCATGCCGTCCTGCGCCGCCGCGATGTCATGCATGACCAGATGCAGATGGTTTTCTCGGGCGATCGACGCCGGACGGACCAACGCCGTTCCGGCGGCAAGCAGCGACAGCATGCGGTCGGCGCCGGTCCTGGCCACCGTTTCCTCGATCTTTGCCAGCGAACAGACATGGATCATTGTTTCGAACCCTTCGATTGATGCTCGCGCCGCGACGCCCATTCGGCAGGAACGGTCTCGAGCCGCTGCCATTCCTCCTCACTCCCCGGCAGGCCGGCGCGCAGAACGTCAGGCCGATCGGCAAAATGGCGAAGCAGGATGCCGCGCTCGCCGAGCGCGGCAAACAAATCGGCGGCATGCGGCAGGCGAAGAAAACGGAACAGCGTGGTGCCGCCCACGACGGGAATACCGAAGCGGCCGAACAGCGCATCGAGCCGCGCCGATTCATCAGCCAGCGCCGTCCGCATCGCGTCCTGCCAGCCAATATCGGCAAGCGCGCGGATGCCGTATTCCAGCGCCGGGCCGGCAACGGCCCATGGCCCGAATTGTGTTTCCAGCCGTTCGACCGTCACAGCATCGGAAAGTGCAAAACCGAGCCGCAGGCCGGCCAGACCAAAGAACTTGCCGAACGAGCGCAGCACGACGACGCCGCCCTGCCCAACATCGCCGCAGAGGCTATGCTCGCGCGGCCCAACATCCATGAACGCCTCGTCGACAACCAGCAGCCCGCCCTTGGCGCGCAATCCGGCAGCCAGAGCCAGCAACCGGTCGCGCTCGATGACACGTCCATCCGGATTGTTCGGATTGACGATGATGGCAAGGTCGGCGTCCGCCAAGTCAGCGAAATCGCCGACCTCGGTCACCGCGTGCCCGGCGATCACTGCTGCGCGGGCATGTTCGGCGTAGGTCGGACCCAGCACCAGCGCCCTTCCGGGGGTAATCAGCGAGGCGACGCGCGGCAACAGGATCTGCGTGCCCGGTGCCGCCACGACGTTGGCTGGCGACGGCGCCCCATAGGCACTGGCAGCGATCTCTGTCAGCTCACGCGTGCGCGCGGCTTCCGGCAACCGCGACAGCGAGGTGGCGGGCAGGTCGAAAAGCGGGTAGGAGTGCGGATTGATACCGGTCGAGAGGTCGACGAATGGCAGCAGGGCGTTGGGAAAAAGCGCCCTCGCGCGGCCAAGACTTCCACCATGGTCCACAACCGCCCCATTAAGAAGCTTCAT
The DNA here is from genome assembly GCF_004023085.1 of Mesorhizobium sp. M7A.F.Ca.US.010.02.1.1. NCBI lineage: Bacteria > Pseudomonadati > Pseudomonadota > Alphaproteobacteria > Hyphomicrobiales > Phyllobacteriaceae > Mesorhizobium > Mesorhizobium sp. M7A.F.Ca.US.010.02.1.1. The sequence goes on from NZ_RZRV01000016.1 coordinate 58,719, forward strand.
GTCAGTCCTGATCGCTTTCCTGTCATTGGCCGTCGAATTCGCCCTCGGTTACCCCGATTGGCTGTTTCGCGCCATCGGCCATCCGGTGACGTGGTTCGGCAGGCTGATATCCTTTCTCGACCACAGGCTCAACCGCGCCACTGATCCCGACGCGCTGCGTCGCAAGCGTGGTGTCCAGGCGCTGCTGGTCATCGTGCTGGTGCCGGCGATAATTGGCCTGGGCGTGCAGATCCTGTTCTGGTTCGTTCCCATGGGCCTCGTCATCACGGCCCTTCTGGCAACGTCGCTTCTGTCGCAAAAGAGCCTCTATGAGCATGTCGAGGCGGTGGCTGACGCGCTCGACACCGGCGGCCTCGCTTTGGGCCGCGTTGCCGTTTCGCGGATCGTCGGCCGCGATCCTGAAACGCTCGACAGGGCCGGCGTCTGCCGCGCGGCGATCGAGAGCCTGGCCGAGAATTTCTCTGACGGCATCGTCGCCCCCGCCTTCTGGACCGGCGTCGGCGGCCTGGCCGGCGGCGCCGCCTACAAGGCCGCCAACACCGCCGATTCGATGATCGGCCACCGCACCCCGCGCCACGAGGCGTTCGGCTGGGCAGCGGCGCGCTTCGACGACTGGATCAATCTGCCGGCGTCGCGGCTGACGGCGCTGCTGATCGTGCTGGCGGCGTTCCTCGTCAAAGGCGCTGATGCGAAAAATGCCTGGCATGCGGTATTGTGCGACGCGAAAAAACATCGCTCACCCAATGCCGGCTGGCCGGAAGCGGCGATGGCTGGCGCGCTCGGCCTGTCGCTCGCCGGGCCGCGCAGCTACGGCGGCGTCCTGGTCGACGACGTCTTCATGGGCGAAGGTGGGCGGCGCGAAGCCGACAGCCTCGACATCAGGCAGGCGCTGAAACTCTATCGCGTTGCCGACTATCTGCTGATCGCCCTGTTCGGGTTGGTTTCGATCATCGTCATTCTGGCGTGACCTCACCGCCTCGTGAGTTCTCTCCCGAAGGGAGGAAGGGAGCCGTGCTGCAACAGGTTCGCGCCTTTCCTCTCCCCCGTCGATCGGGGGAGAGGTGGCTCGGCGAAGCCGGGACGGAGTGGGGGTCGACCAGCTCGGCAGTCGCGTTTTCGCATCCGCCGGGTCGCGCCTGCCAGTCTGCGGCCGCGCGTTCGATAATCGCCGTCCCCCAATCCGTCGCTGCTTCGCAGCGCCACCTTTCCCCCCTCCGGAGGGAAAGGAAGGGAGCCTCGCTGAGAGCGCTGGCGACCAGACTTGAACGGCCTACCCACAGAAGGGGACAACAGCTCTCAGAACTCGATCCCCTGCTGGGCCTTCACGCCCGCGGAAAAATGGTGCTTGGTCACGCCCATTTCGGTGACGAGGTCGGCCGCCTCGATCAGCGCCGGCTTGGCATTGCGGCCGGTGACGATGACATGCAGGTCCTCGTGTCGCGCCTTCAACGCCGCAACCACCTTGTCGAGGTCGAGATAGTCGTAGCGCAGCGCAATGTTCAGTTCGTCGAGCACCAGCAGGCTGATCGACGGATCGGCCATCAGTTCGAGCACCTTGGCCCACGCGGCTTCGGCCGCGGCGATGTCGCGCTTCAGATCCTGCGTTTCCCAGGTGAACCCCTCGCCCATCGCGTGCCAGACGACGCGGTCGCCGAAGGCGGCAAAGGCATCCTTCTCGCCGGTATGCCATTTGCCCTTGATGAACTGGACGACGCCGACGCGCTTGCCGTAGCCGAGCATTCGCAGCGCCAGGCCGAAGGCGGCTGTGGTCTTGCCCTTGCCCGGTCCGGTGTTGACGATGAGCAAGCCCTTCTCGACCGTCTTGCTCGCCACCTCGGCATCCTGCACCGCCTTGCGCTTGGCCATCTTGGCGCGGTGGCGTTCTTCGTCCTTATCGTCGATGTCGGTCATGTCATTTCACCTTGAGCGGTAGCCCCGCCACCATCAGCAGCACCGTATCGGCGACGGCGGCGACCTGCTGGTTGAGCCGGCCGGCGGCATCGCGAAACCGGCGCGCCAGTGCATTGTCCGGCACGATACCCTGGCCGACTTCATTGGACACCACGAACCATGGCCCGCGCGGCCGCGACAGCACGTCCGCCAACCGACGGCATTCAAGCTCGAAATCGTGTTCGGCCAGCATGTGGTTGGTCAGCCACAGCGTCAGGCAATCGACAAGCACCGGCCGATCGTCCGGCAAGGCGGCAAGCGTACCGGCGAGATCGAGCGGTGCGTCGATGGTCGTCCAGCCTTCGCCGCGCCGCGATCGGTGCAACGCGATGCGTTCATGCATCTCGTCATCATAGGCTTGCGCCGTGGCGACATAGGTCCAGGGCGGCGGCAATGCGGTCGCCAAAATTTCGGCGTGCGCG
>NZ_RZRV01000016.1:61100-125273 GCF_004023085.1 Mesorhizobium sp. M7A.F.Ca.US.010.02.1.1
CTCTTGCCGGAGCGCGCACCGCCGATGAGGAAGGTCAGTGTCTTGCGATCAGGCAAAGCTGTCGCGCAGGCTGGTCGCGGTGCCGGTGAAGCGGCCACGCACCACACCGACGACCGCGCCGAGCACCAGCCAGAACACGAGGTTGGTCACGGTCACCGCCACCACGAACTGGTGATGCAGCCCTTCCGGAATCGCCGTCTCGTAACTGTCGGGCTGCGGTGCACCGACAACATGCGGTGCGACGATCAAAAAGACGGCAAGGATCGCCAGCGGCAGCGACTTGCGGAACGCGATCAGGCCGAGACCGGCAGCGGTTGCCGCCACCGTTGCCCACCACCAGATCTGCCGCTGGGTGAGATCGGCGGCCGGCATGGCAGGCAATTCCGGCGGCAGGCCGAGGCCCGGTGCCAGCGTGAACACGGCAAAGCCGGCAAGGCCCCAGAACACGCCCTGGCGCCAGCCACCGATGCCGCCGGCGAATTCGGAGACCGCGACCAGGATCAAGGCGAAGCCGATGCCGGTGACGATATTGGCAAGCACGCTGAAGGCGAAACGCTCGAAACCGTCTGCCGGCGCCCAGCCTTCGTCTGCCGGAGCGGCTTCCGCCGCCGGTGCAGTTGTGCTTATGGCATTGCTATCCGTTGCCGCCGGAGCGGCATGGTCATGGTGATGCCCGCCGCCGGCCTGCTCGTAGACTTCCGCCTTCAGGATCAGCGGCACGGTGGCGTAGGCCTGCATGCAGGCGAGAACAACGCCGGCCACGAGCCCTGCGATCGCCGCGATGAACACGACGTTGCGAAACAGGTTCATGATGTCAGCCCCTCGTCAGTGGCAGGGAAACGCCATCGAATGGCGATAGTCGTGAGCCGCATTGTGGACCGCATCGATATGCGAGAAGCCGACAAAGCCCATCACGAAAATGCCGAGCAGCCCGGCGAGCGCGAGCTGCATGAAGCGCGACTGCGAGGAGACGGAGGCGCCGAGGGAGACGGAAGCGGTAGTCATGTCTTGTCCTTTCGCCCTCCACCCGAGGGCATCGAAGTCAGTTTCCTGTCGCCGGCAGGTCTCCTGGCTCGCGGATCAGCGTCCTTCCCCACCTTCCCGAAGAAAAAATCTTCAGTGGCATATGGAGAGGACTACCGCACACAGTTGCGGGGGCAGCCACGGCATTGGGCAAAAACTCGCCCTCACCGCATTCCCTCTTGGCTCCAAAATGGAACCGACGACACCGGCGACTATAGGCAGAATCCTCGCCTCCGGCAAACCAAATTTCGCCGGCAACCATTGCGAATGCGTCGTGCCAATGCAGGATCACCGGCGCGGTGATTGGCAAATTTCCTGGCTTCCCGGCGCTGGCCCAATGCCGCAGCTGATCAGAGCTCCCGGTCTTCTTTTGTCCGGGGCAACCGTGATAGTCCTCCAGCGGGGCTGAATCAGAATGCGAGACCATGAGCATCCAAACGCCGACCGCACCCGTTCAGGATCGACCAAAGCGCATCGTCGTCATCGACATCGTGCGCGGCATCGCGCTGATCGCCATGGCAAGCTACCATTTCACCTGGGATCTGGAGTTCTTCGGCTACACCGATCCCGGCCTGACCGCCTTCGGCTGGTGGAAGATCTACGCGCGCGGCATCGCTTCGACCTTCCTGTTCCTGGTCGGCGTCAGCCTGTATCTCGCCCATGGCCGACAAATCCGCTGGAACGGCTTCTGGAAGCGGTTCGCCATGGTCGCCGGAGCCGCGATCGCGATTTCGGTCGTCACCCGCATCGCCACCCCGGACGGCTTCATCTTCTTCGGCATCTTGCACGAGATCGCGCTGGCCAGCCTGCTCGGCCTCGCCTTCCTGCGCCTGCCAGCGCTGCTGACGCTTGTCGTCGCCGCGCTCGTCATCGCCGCCCCCGTCTATCTGCGCTTCGAGGCCTTCGATCACCCATGGCTGTGGTGGGTCGGCCTGTCGGCGACCAATCCGCGCTCCAACGACTACGTTCCGCTGTTTCCGTGGTTCGGCGCCGTGCTTGCGGGCATCGCGGTGACGAAACTCGCCGCAGGTGCCGGCCTGCTTGCCCGGCTTGCCAATCTGGCGCCCGGTCGCTTGGCCAACCCGCTGGTCTTCATCGGCCGGCACAGCCTGGCGTTCTACCTGATCCACCAGCCATTGCTGATCGGCTGCGTCTGGCTGTTCTCGCAGATCATGCCGGCGCAAGTCGAAACCCCGCAGGTGAATTTCCTCAAAACCTGCCAGCTGTCCTGCGAGCAGTCGCGCGACACCGAGTTCTGTACGAGCTACTGTGTCTGCATGCTCGACACGCTCGAGGGCGAGGCGACGCTTGATCGGCTCTACAACAACGACCAGACTGCGGAATGGAAGACGCATCTGTCCGATCTCGCCGGCATGTGTACCGCCAAGACGGACAGCAAGTTGATGGAGGAAGGGGTCAAATGACCGAGAACCAGCCGAAGCCGGGGCTCATACCGTGGCCGCCGCTGATCTACACCGCCGCCATCGCCATCAGCATCGCGCTGGGCCTGCTCTATCCCCTGCCCTGGATCGGCGACCTGCTGGGCGATATCCTGTTCGCCGCCGGCTGGGTGGCACTCTTCGCCGTTGCCGCACTCTGGTTCACCGCGATCCGCACCATGATCCGGGCCAAGACCACGCTCAACCCGAACGCTGTGCCCGATCACCTTGTCACCACGGGTCCCTTCGGCATCACCCGCAATCCGATGTATCTGGCCAACACCCTGCTGTTGATCGGCGTCGCCTTTGTCTCGGGCATCGTGTGGTTCCTGCCGCTCGCCTTCATCGCCGCCTATGCCACGCAAAAAATGGCGATCGAAGGCGAGGAAAAGATGCTGGCGGCAAAATTCGGCAAGAAATACCGCGACTACGCGAAACGCGTGCGCCGCTGGATTTGAGCTGGCGCTCCGGTTTCCATCGCGGAGAGGTTTTGACAGGTGCACACTTCGGCGATTAGCCTAAGTCTTGCGAACTTCGTCATCCTAGGGCGAAGCAGGAGCGCAGCTCCGTCGCGGAGACCCTAGGATCCATGCCGTGACCTCGGTCTAGGAGTGCAGCGGAGCAAAGTTCTGCGCCGTCGCGGTGCATTGCAGAAGGAATAGACGTTTCCGCTCATTCCGAACGCTAACGCGCGATAGAATCCAGTCCGCTCAGGTATTCACGCCAAGCTCGACCAGCCGCTCCACACAAGACTCCTCGGCCTGGTCGAGTTCAGCCAGCGTCTCCTCGAGGTCGCGGCGCTTCTGCCGGAGATCCTCGCGCTTTTCCTCGATGCGCTTGATCATCAGGTTGAGCTGGCCGACTTCGCCGGGCGGCTCCCTGTACATCTGGATGATTTCGCGGATCTCGTTGATCGAGAAGCCAAGCCTTTTGCCGCGCATGATCTGGCGGATGAGGTGTCGGTCGGAGGGGCGAAACAGCCGCGTGCGGCCACGCCGCACCGGCTGCACCAGCCCTTCGTCCTCGTAAAAGCGCAGCGTCCGCGTCGACACGTCGAACTCGCGGGTCAACTCGGTGATCGAATAATATTCTCGCATTGCCACTCCCGCACGCCGAAACACCGGGGCGATCGCCATGCCGGCGTCACCCTTGTGTCCCGAACCAAAACCCATGCCATGCCGGAATCGACATGGCGCCCCGCGCGAGCCTCGCACGGCATTTACGTAAAAGTCAATTGAGCCAAAAGGCGTGCCTTCAGGGCACGCCGAACCACCACGTGGCAATGCCGAGAAATGCAAAGAAACCGACGACGTCGGTAACCGTGGTGACAAAGACCGCCGAAGCGACCGCCGGATCGATCTTGAAACGATCGAGCAGTAGCGGGATCAGGATGCCGGCCAGGGCGGCCACGAACATGTTGATGATCATCGCCGCCGCGATGATGCCGCCCAGATTGGGGTCACGGAACCAGGCTGCCGCAACGATGCCGATCAGGATGGCGAAGACGATGCCGTTGATGAAGCCGACACCCATCTCGCGGCGGATGATGCGGCCGGCATTGTAGATGTCGAGATCCCTGGTCGCCAACGCCCGCACGGTGACGGTCATGGTTTGCGAGCCGGCATTGCCGCCCATGCCGGCGACGATCGGCATCAGCACCGCCAATGCCACGATGTGTTCGATCGTGCGGTCGAACAGGCTGATCACCGACGCCGCCAGGAACGCGGTCAGAAGATTGATCAGCAGCCACGGAACGCGGGAGCGCGAGGTCGAAAAGATGCTGTCGGAAAGCTCTTCGTCGCCGACGCCGCCCATGCGCATCAAATCTTCCTCGGCCTCCTGCTGGATGACGTCGACGACATCGTCGATGGTCAGAACACCAACCAGCCGTTCGTTCTCGTCGACGACCGCGGCCGACAAAAGATCGTACTGCTCGAATTCCCGCGCCGCCTCTTCCTGGTCCATGGTGGCCGGAATGGCGTGCCGCGTCTCGTGCATCACCTCCTCGACCTTGACCGAACGCTTGGTGCGCAGGATCTGGTCGAGGTCGATGGCGCCGAGCAGCTTGAAGCTCGGATCAATGACGAAGATCTGGCTGAAGCGCTCGGGAAGGTTGTTGTCTTCGCGCATGTAGTCGATGGTCTGGCCGATCGTCCAGAACGGCGGAACCGCGACGAACTCGGTCTGCATGCGGCGGCCGGCCGTCTCTTCGGGATAATCGAGCGATCGGCGAAGCCTGATCCGCTCGGTGAACGGCAGTTGAGACAGGATCTCGTCCTGGTCTTCCTGGTCGAGATCCTCGAGAATGTAGACGGCGTCGTCGGAATCGAGCTCCTGCACCGCCTGCGCGATCTGCGCATTGGGCAGATTGTCGACGATCTCCATACGGATCGCCTCGTCGACCTCCGTCAGCGAGGAGAAGTCGAAATCAGCGCCCAAGAGTTCGACCAGCGCGCGGCGCTGTTCGGGATGCAGCGCCTCGAGCAGGTCGCCGAGTTCCGACTGGTGCAGGTCGTCGACTTCATGCTTGAGGGTCAGCGTGTCGCGATCGGCGATCGCCGCGCCAATCCGCGCCAGGAAGGACGAAAGCACGGCGCCGTCCTCGCCATAGATATCGGCGTGGTTGTCCTCGGCGGCCCTGGCGCCGGTCGTCCGTTCGTGCTCGCCTTCCACCAGCGCCTCCCGCCACAAGAATCCCGGAAAAGGTGCAAATCAGGTCTAGAGCATCGGCCCCAAAGGGGAAACCGGTTTTGGGAGAATCCGACGCTCAGAAAGAAAGTGGCGTAAAGTGCGGGAATATCAAACGAAATGCGCCCGGCCCGCAGCGGGCGAGACCGGTACAAATCGGATTCTGGGGAGAGAATGGTGCGGTCGAGAAGACTCGAACTTCCACGGGTTGCCCCACAGCGACCTCAACGCTGCGCGTCTACCAATTCCGCCACGACCGCACGTGGTAGAGCCGGAACCGACCGGCTCGCGGCGTGTAGCAAATCGTTTCCGGTGAAACAAGTGCACCGCAAGCAATAATGTCAGGCGATTGGCATAATGCTCCACAGGGCCCGAATGCAGCGCCGGAACTGGACGTTTGCGCCTGATATCGCCATATGGAAGGCAAGTTGATGTCACCCAAAGGTGCGAGGCGGTTTTGGGACGCGACATGCATAAGCGAAAAGACGATACGCCATGCCCGAACGCAGCCAGATCGCCACGTCGTTCCTGCCGCTCCCCGGTTCAGCACCGGTCGAATGGCTGATCGAGCCCGGCCTTACCGCCTATCCCGAAGCACTTGCCTTCATGGAGGCGCGCGCCGAGGCGATCCGCAGCGGGGCCGCCGGCGAAATGGTCTGGCTGGTCGAACACCCGCCGCTCTACACGGCCGGCACCAGCGCCCGCGGCGAGGACCTGATCGACGCCAACCGCTTCCCGGTGTTCGCGGCCGGCCGCGGCGGCGAATACACCTATCATGGGCCGGGCCAGCGGGTCGCCTATGTCATGCTTGATCTGAAGCGGCGGCGCGAGGACGTCCGCGCCTTCGTCGCGGCGCTCGAACAGTGGATCATCGGCACGCTGGCCGCCTTCAATGTGCGGGGCGAGCGCCGGGAGGACCGGGTCGGCGTCTGGGTCGTGCGGCCGAACCGCCCTGCCCTGCCGGACGGCTCGCCGGCCGAGGACAAGATCGCGGCCATAGGCATTCGGCTGCGGCGTTGGGTGAGCTTCCACGGCATCGCCATCAATGTCGAGCCCGATCTCGACCATTTCAGCGGCATCGTGCCTTGCGGCGTGCAGGACCACGGCGTCACCAGCCTCGTCGACCTCGGCCTTCCCCTGACCATGGCCGATCTTGACCTGGCGCTGAAATCCGCCTTCGAGGATGTGTTCGGTCCCGCCACGGCTTTGCCTGTCGAAGCCGAGCGCAAGGCCGGCTGATTCTTCCTGATCCGGTACGGCTCAAGCTATGTGTGATTCACAGGCCGGCATCCATCTGAATATCAACACACCTCAGATGAGCTGGGCGGAGGCCCACAGGACGCCATAGCCATGGATGGCGAACACCGCCAGCAACGCCGCGGCCATGGCGAGGCGGTCGATGGTGCGGATCGGCTTCAGCTCGTAACGCGGCTTGACCCCGCTGCTCATCGTCAACAGGCTGAGGATCGAAAACACCGCTCCCGTCGCGAGCAGGAAGTTGGAGGAAAAGCCGGCCTGCCAACCCACGGCCAGGAAAGCCGAGAGCAGGAAGAAGGAAGCCAGCGCCAACGCGACCGGTCCCGGACAGATCTGGCGCAGCACCTGACCGCCGTCGAATTTCCACACCGGCACCAGATTGGCGATGTTGAACAGGGCGGCGAAGCCCGCCAGTGTCGCCAGCAGCGCCGCCGCCAGCCGATGTCCTTCAGCGCCGGCAAAGGTGCTGGCGGCGATAGCGATCGGCACCAGGAATGCGGAGAAGCCGGCGCCCATCAGCGCCACGAAGGCGACTTCGAAACGGCTGTCATAGGGCCGCCCGCCAATGGCGATGCCGCCGAGCAGCGGAATGAAGATCATCCGTGCCCGGTTGTGGCCCATAAGCCGAAACGCCGCCATATGGCCAAGCTCATGCAGGGCGACCACCGATGTGAGGATCGCGGACAGTGCCAGGCCGCCGAAGTGAAGGCCGAAGAATGGCCACAGGATCAGCGCCGAAAGCCCGGCGAAACCGACCTGGCTCAACGGATGCTCGAACCAACCGCCCTTGCGATACTCCCCGGTCCGCGCCCAGCGCTGCAGCTTGGAGAGTTCGCGGCGCAGGGCGAAATAGCGGAACACCAGGAACGCGACGCCGCGATAGCGATCGGTCTGGCTGAGCGTCACCCGCGTGCTGGTGCCTTCGGAAACGAGTTCGGCGGTTTCGGAAAAGTCCTTCCAGAACGAAGCATCGAGCGCGGTGTCCTCAATGACACGCATCGAGAAGCTGATACCTTCGACGACGTCCTCAAACCGCGACTTGCGTTCGATCGGCTTGCCGTCGCGACCTTCCCACGACAGCGTGATGCGGGCCACGCCCTCGCCGTCCGGCGCCTCGGCGGAAAGGATCTCACCGGACCAGCCGGCATCGCTGCCGAGCGGCCACAGCGCCTGCCAGAGGCGCTGACGATCCATTGCCACCAGACGGGTCAGCCGGACCGTGCGCAAACCAAGCGGCACGGTCATCAACAGAAAGATCAGCCCGAGATTGCTGGCCACCAGAATGGCCGTGACGATGGGCGACACCTGGACGTTGCTCCCTGTCTTGCCGGCGCACCCTAACGCCGCGACGGCAAGAAAAGCTTAACGGCGGAACGGCCTTCGACCGTGCAGGAACAGCGACGGCGAACGCCGCCAAATCACATGGCTCCGATCCAGATCGCCATGGAAACGAGAAAGGTGCTCATGCAAACCAGTGAGATGACATCCTGAACCAGATCGGTCATAACTCTCTCCCGTTGTTGATATGTTCGTATTTTGTTCTAATTTTGTTCAAATGTCAATGCGCGCAATCCGGCATTTTCCGGAATCTCGGCGATCAATTCGGCAGGGTTAAGGAAAGGTTGACGGGCAGAGCACATGCCTTTGCGATTAGCCAATACGCCCATCGCTTCGTCATCCTAGGGCGGAGCAAGGAGCGTAGCGACGCGCGCAGACCCTAGGATCCATGCCGCGATCTGGAGGCGATGCAACGGTGCAGAATCATCATTCTGACAGAGGCTCGTTATCCTCGACCCCTGCATTTGTCTCGAAAGTAACGGCATGGATCCTAGGGTCTACGCTCCGCTCCGCGGAGCTCCGCCCTAGGATGACGACATTGGAGACTAAAGCGGCACCACTTTGCCGTCGGCCAGGGTGACGCGCCGGTCCATGCGCGATGCCAATTCGTGATTGTGGGTGGCAATCAGCGCCGCAAGGCCCGATTGCTTGACCAGCGCCGCCAGCGCCTCGAACACATAAGACGCGGTGACCGGATCGAGATTGCCGGTCGGCTCGTCCGCCAGCAGCACCAGCGGCGCATTGGCGACCGCGCGCGCGATGGCGACGCGCTGCTGCTCGCCGCCGGAGAGTTCGGACGGCCGGTGCGACGCGCGTTTGCCGATCTGCATGTAATCGAGCAGCTGCGCCGCGCGCTCGGCCGCGTCCTTGCGGCTGAGCCCCTTGATGAGCTGCGGCATCATGATGTTTTCCAGCGCCGAGAATTCCGGCAGCAGGTGATGGAACTGATAGACGAAGCCGACATCGTTGCGGCGGATCGCCGTGCGCTCGTCGTCGGAGAGCCGCCCGCAGGCACGGCCGGCCAGGATGACGTCGCCGGCGTCGGGACGCTCCAGCAGGCCGGCGGTGTGCAGCAGCGTCGACTTGCCGGTGCCCGACGGCGCCACCAGAGCCACCATCTCGCCGCGCTTCAGCGAGAAATCGGCACCGTTCAGGATGGTGAGCTTGCGCGGCCCCTGGACATAGTGCCGCTCGACGCTCTTCAGCTCGATAATGACCTCGGCCACTATTCGTACCTCAAGGCTTCGACCGGATCGAGGCGCGCGGCACGCCATGCCGGAAACACCGTTGCCAGGAAGGACAGGCCGAGCGCCATCAGGACGACATAGGTCGTCTCGCGCGGATCCATCTTCGCCGGCAACTGGCTGAGGAAATAGAGTTCAGGATTGAACAGCACCTTGCCGGTCATCCATGAGAAGAACTGGCGGATGGATTCGATGTTGGTGCAGATCAGCACGCCGAGCAGCACACCGGCAAGCGTGCCGGTCACGCCGATCGCCGCGCCCGTCATCAGGAAGATGCGCAGGATGGCGCCGCGCGATGCCCCCATGGTGCGTAGGATGGCGATGTCGTGGCCCTTGTCCTTCACCAGCATGATCAGGCCGGAGATGATGTTCAGCGCCGCCACCAGCACGATCAGCGTCAGGATCATGAACATGACGTTGCGCTCGACCTGCAGGGCGGAGAAGAAGGTCTCGTTGCGCTGGCGCCAGTCGACCATGTCGATCGGCCGCTGCGCCGCCGCCTCCACCTTCGGTTTCAGCGCATCGACATCGTCTGGATTTTCGACATAGATCTCGATCGTCTGCGCCCGCCCGTCCATGTTGAAATAGAGCTGCGCTTCGGAAAACGGCATGTAGACGATGGAGGTGTCATACTCGGACATGCCGACTTCGAAGATCGCCGCGATCTTGTAACCCTTCATGCGCGGCGTGGTGCCGATCGGCGTCACGTCGCCGTCGGGCGAAATCAAGGTGATGGTATCGCCAAGCGTCAGGCCGAGATTCTCCGCCATGCGCTTGCCGATGGCAACGCCGTCGCCGGAGTCGAAATCGGCGATCGAGCCCTGTTTGATGTTGCTGGCAACGATGGCGATCTTGCTCAGATCCTCGCCGCGGATGCCGCGCACCAGCGCTCCGGTTCCGCCGCCGACATTGCCTTGAGCCAGCACCTGGCCGTCGATCAGCGGGATGGCATATTTGACGCCTGCTACACCGTTGATGCGGCTGGCGACCTGCGCATAGTCCTCCAGCGGCGAATCGAGCGGCTGCACGATCAGGTGACCGTTGACGCCGAGGATGCGCGTCAAAAGCTCCGCCCTGAAACCGTTCATCACCGCCATGACCACGATCAGCGTGGCGACGCCCAGCATGATGCCGAGGAAGGAGATCGAGGCGATCACCGAGATCACCGTCTCCTTGCGCCGCGAACGCAGATAGCGCCAGGCAACCATGCGCTCGAAGATGGAAAAGGGTCCGGCGCCGACCGGTCTTGCCGCCACCGCATCGCTCATGCGGCGACACCGAAGCGCTTTTTCACGTCTGCGATCGGCAGCGTCTCGCGCTCGCCGGTCTTGCGATTCTTGATCTCGATCTCGCCGGCGGCGACACCGCGCGGGCCGACGATCACTTGCCAGGGCAGGCCGATCAGGTCGGCGGTGGCGAACTTGCCGCCGGGCCTCTGGTCGGTGTCGTCATAGAGCACGTCCTTGCCGGCGGCGACGAAAGCGGCATGCAGCTCGTCGCAGACGCGGTCGCACTCGGCGTCGCCCGCTTTCATGTTGATCAGCCCGATGTCGAACGGCGCCACCGCCTCCGGCCAGATGATGCCGTTGTCGTCATGGCTGGCTTCGATGATCGCAGCGACCAGCCGCGACGGACCGATGCCATAGGAGCCTCCGGAGACGAAATGATCCTTGCCGTCTGGCCCGGTCACCTTGGCGCCCATGGGTTTCGAATATTTATCGCCGAAATGGAAGATGTGGCCGACCTCGATGCCGCGCGCCGAAACCTTGTCGCTCTCGCCGATCTTCTCCCACGCCGCCTCGTCATGCATCTCGTCGGTGGCCGCGTAGGGTGTCGTCCAAGTCTTGACGATATCGCCGATCTCGGCGGCATTGGCGAAGTTGGTCTTCTCTCCGGGCACATCGAGCGAAAGATAGTCGCGGTGGCAATAGACCTGGCTCTCGCCGGTGTCGGCCAGGATGATGAATTCATGGCTGAGATCGCCGCCGATCGGCCCGGTGTCGGCCCGCATCGGTATTGCCTGCAGCCCCATGCGCGTAAAAGTCCGGAGATAGGACACGAACATCCTGTTGTAGGCCGCCCTGGCGCCCTCGAAGTCGAGGTCGAAAGAATAGGCGTCCTTCATCAGGAACTCGCGCGAACGCATGACGCCGAAGCGCGGCCGCACTTCGTCGCGGAACTTCCACTGGATGTGGTAGAGATTGAGCGGCAGGTCCTTGTAGGACTTCACATAGGCGCGGACGATCTCGGTGACCACTTCCTCATTGGTCGGGCCGTAGAGCATGTCGCGGTCCTGCCGGTCCTTGATACGCAGCATCTCCTTGCCGTAGTCGTCATAGCGGCCGCTTTCGCGCCACAGATCGGCCGACTGGATGGTCGGCATCAGGATTTCCAGCGCACCGGCGCGATTCTGCTCCTCGCGAATAATGCGGCAGACCTTGTCCAGCACTCGCTTGCCGAGTGGCAGCCACGAGAAACTGCCCTGCCCCTGCTGGCGGATCATGCCGGCGCGCAGCATCAGCCGGTGCGAGACGATCTCGGCCTCGCGCGGATTTTCTTTGAGGATAGGCAGGAAATAGCGCGACAAACGCATGGACTGGTCCGTGAGTGAGGATGGCCGCGTCAGAATCGGCGCGACTTTGGCTTGCTTGACCCGGCTTCATAGCCATTTCAAGGCGGAATGGGAACCCGGACGCTTCGGCCCGAAAAGCGGCAATCGATTTTCAAAAAGCACGGGATAGCCGGGATCAGAGCGTCGCACCGTCCTTCGCCCGCCCAGAAGACCCACGGCGCCGCAAGGCCTCCCGGTCACCGCGCGCGTCTTGATGATCGTTCGCCAAGCAACGCCTGCCACACTATTGTGCAGTGCAGCACGAGAATGCCCGTTTCAAGGCAAAATTCTTCGTGACATTGTCATTCGCCTTAGGCTAATGTACCTCGATAACCGAGAGGGTAGAAAAAAATCTGCTCTCCTACGCGGTCAAAGTCTTGGGAGGATGCGATCTAGGCGCGGTTACTCGCTGCCGCCGGAAACCGGAAACAGATCGGACGCGTTTAAATTGCAAGGCCTCGTGCCTTGCATTTTTTTTGTGCAATCATCTGCTTAGCGCAACGCGTTGCCAAACCACCTTACCCAGCGTCAGCGCTCGTCCGGCCGCAAAACGGCACGGCATTCCTGTCTGGAACCAAGCTGTTCCGACGGATGAAAACGTCTTTGCCGGACAAATCTTCTTGGGCCGGGACCGGCTATTTGGCTGGGGTTTGGCTGAATTCCGGCACGATGTGCGGGATGTCGTTGAGGCTGTATCCCAGCCCATGCGTCAGGCCATAGAAAATGCCCATCAGGATCGCGGTGGCGATGGTGGTGCGGATCACGGCGCGCAGCATGTGAGGTCCGCGCGGCGCGCTCGGAACCGTGCCAAGCGTCACGTCACGATCGTCGTCCTGCGTCCTCACGCTGAACGGCAGCACAGCGAACAGCACCACCCACCAGGTCGCGAAAAACAGGGCGGTGAACGAAACCCAGCTCATGATTGCTCCAGTTCGATCAGCGTTCCGAAGAAATCCTTCGGATGCAGGAACAGCACCGGCTTGCCGTGCGCGCCGATCTTCGGATTGCCGTCGCCCAGCACGCGGGCGCCGGCGGCCTTGAGCTGATCGCGCGCGGCCAGGATGTCATCGACCTCGTAGCAAAGATGGTGCATGCCGCCGGAAGGATTCTTCTCCAGGAAGGCGGCGATCGGCGACCCCTCGCCCAAGGGCTCCAGAAGTTCGATCTTGGTGTTGCCGACATTGACGAACACCACCGTCACCCCATGCTCCGGCAGCGCCTGCGGCGCCGTCACTTCCGCGCCGAGCGTGTTGCGATAGGCAGCGACGGCAGCAGCCAGATCCGGCACGGCAAGCGCGACATGGTTCAGTCGTCCGAGCATTGGCACTCCCAGCTAAGGGAGTAGGGGAATAAGGGAGTAGGGGAAAAGACAGATATGTCAGCTGCTTGCTCTTCCTATTCCCCTATTCCCCTATTCCCCTACTCCCCTACTCCCTTTCGTCACCTTGTGACGAATACAGTCACCAGCGGCTTCTTGCCCCAGGCTTCGTTGGCGGCGCCGCGCACGGCGCGCCGCACTGCTTCTTGCACCAGGTCGAGGTCTTTTCGGCGCTGACGGGGGATCGAGTCCACCGCGCCGATTGCCGCATCGATCATCAAGTCTTCCAGCGACTCGCCACGGCCATCGGCCTCGGCGACGCCGATGGCGACCAGGTCGGGGTCGCCGGCAAGCTCATATTTGTCGTCCAACACGACATTGACCGCCACGTGGCCGGCAAAAGACAGCTTGCGCCGATCACGGATGCCCATCGCCTGATCGGTGCCGATCAGTCTGCCATCCTTGTAGATACGGCCGAACGGCACCTGATCCATGATGGTGGCTGGGCCGGGAGCAAGCCTGAGCATGTCGCCGTCGCGCACCTGCGCCACCTGGCCGATGCCCGATGTCGACATCAGCGAGCCCTGCGCCACCAGATGTGCCGCCTCGCCATGCACGGGAACGCCGATCTGCGGGCGCACCCATTCATACATCTTGCGCAATTCGCTGCGTCGCGGATGGCCGGAGACATGCACCAGTGCATCGCCGTCCTCGATGATCTTGACGCCGAGATCGATCAGACGGTTCTTGATCTCGAGGATCGCCTTCTCGTTGCCGGGAATGGTACGCGAGGAAAACACCACCGTGTCGCCTGCCGTCAGTGACACCGACTTCATCTCTTCGCGCGACAGCTTGGCCAGTGCGGCCAGCGGCTCGCCCTGGCTGCCGGTGCAGATGATGACCAGGTTTTCGCGCGGGATGAAACCAAAATCCTCCTCGGCGATGAACTCCGGCAGACCGTCCATGTAGCCGAGTTCGCCGGCCACATCGATGACCCGCTTCAGCGAACGGCCAAGCACCAGGCACTGGCGTCCGGCATCGCGCGCCGCCTTGGCAATGGAGACGATGCGTCCGACATTGGAGGAGAATGTGGTGACGGCGACACGGCCCTTGGCCGCCTGGATGACGCCCTTGAGGCCCTCGCCCACAGCCACTTCCGAAGGCGACTCACCTTCGCGCAGCGCATTGGTCGAATCGCAGATCAGCGCCAGAACGCCCTTGTCGCCATAGGCCCGGAAACGCGCCTCGTCGGTCTTCGGCCCGATCGTCGGCTCCGGATCGATCTTCCAGTCACCGGTATGGATGACGGTGCCGGCCGGCGAGGTGATCGCCAGCGACATCGGCTCGGGAATCGAGTGCGCGACCGGAATGGCTTCGATCTCGAACGGGCCGACGGTGAATTTCTCGCCCGCCCGGTAGATCGTCACCGGTATTTTCGGCGCGCCCTGCTCGCCTTGCCGCTTGGCTTCCAGCAGGCCGGCGCTGAACGGCGTCATCCAGACCGGTGCCTTCAGCTTCGGCCATGTGTCGAGCAGCGCGCCGTAATGGTCTTCATGCGCGTGCGTGATGATGATGCCACGCAGATTGGCGAGGTTCTCCTCGATGAAGCGCGTGTCGGGCAGCACCAGGTCGACGCCCGGCAGGCTGGCATCGGGGAAGGTCACTCCGACATCGATGACGATCCATTCGCGCGCATTGGGCGGCCCGTAGCCGTAAAGAGCGAAGTTCATGCCGATCTCGCCGACGCCGCCGAGCGGCACGAAGACGAGTTCGGCGGTTTCCGCTTTCGCCATGATTTTTCCCTTCCTGGCCCTCAGGCCAAGCCCAAAAAGCAATTCCGGGAAAAGTGTGTAACGGTTTTCCCACCGGAGTTGCGCAAAAACAAACAGTTAGAACCGTTCATGAACGGCCCTATGCCCTGGCCGAAGCGACCGCGCCGAAATGCACATCGCCGGCGGCGATCGTCCGAACCGAACCTTCATCGTCGCGGATCACGAAACGGCAGTCCTCGTCAATGGTCTCGAACACCCCACGCACCACATTACCGTCAATTCTGACAGCAACCTCGCCGCCGAGCCCCGCAGCACGATCAAGCCACCGACGCCTGACGGCGGCAAGTCCGCGCCCCTCGTCCCACAACCGGGCATTCTCGCTCCAGGCATCCGACAGCGCCAGGAAAAGTGTTTCCGCATCGCATGCCGCGCCCAGCGCGCTGAGTGATGTTGCGGGATAGGGCAAATCCTCGGGGTATGCCACCACATTGACGCCGATTCCGACCGCCACCGCGAAACGGCCGCCTTCCAGGATTGCCGATTCCAGCAGGATGCCGGCCAGCTTGGCGCCGGAGGCAAGCACGTCGTTCGGCCATTTCAGTTCGAAACGGTTTTTCCCTTCGCTGCCACCGTCGAGGCCGATGGCGATCCGGCCCTTCGGCACCACGGCATCGAGAGCATCGGCCAGCGCCAGCCCGGCGACGAAGCCCAGCGTCGCGGCAAGGCGAAGCTCTGCCTTGGTGATGACCAGTAGCGTCGCCGCGAGGTTGCCTTCTGGCGTCGCCCAGACGCGGCCGCGCCGGCCACGCCCACTTTCCTGTTTCTTGGAAACGACCCACAATTTGCCGGGGTCGCCTGCCCTTGCGTGGTCCAGTGCCAGCGCATTGGTGGAGCCGACGCTCTCATGCGCCTCGAGCCGGAACCCATCCGACGCCGAGGTTGGAGCCAGCCGAAATGCCATGCCGACTAGAAAAACGTCTTGGCGGCGGCTTCGGCATAGGTGCCGATCGGCCCGCCGATCAGCACGTAGAACAGCACGAAGGCGCCGGAGACGCCGAGCACGACACGCAATTCGCTCGCCATCGGCACGAAACCGCCGACCGGTTCGTCGAACCACATGATCTTGATGATGCGCAAATAGTAATAGGCGCCCACCACCGAGGCCAGCACGCCGATGATCGCCAACGCATAGAGATTGGCGTTGATGGCGGCGAGGAAGACGTACCATTTCCCCCAGAAGCCGGCGAGCGGCGGGATGCCGGCCAGCGAGAACATCAGGATGGTCAGGATCGTCGCCATGATCGGATTGGTCGACGACAGGCCGGCCAGCTCGCTGATCTGCTCGACATCGCCTTCCTTGCGCCGCATGGCGAGGATGAAGGCGAAGGTGCCGAGCGTCATCACCAGATAGATCAGCATGTAGATGGCAACGCCGCGCACGCCAGCCTGGCTGTTGGCGGCAAGGCCGACCAGCGCATAGCCCATATGGCCGATCGAGGAATAGGCCATCAGCCGCTTGATGTTGGTCTGGCCGATGGCGGCGAAAGCACCAAGCGCCATCGAGGCGATCGAGATGAAGACGATGATCTGCTGCCAGTCGGAGGCGATCGGCTTGAACGCACCCATGGTGACGCGCACCATCAGCGCCATCGCCGCCATCTTCGGTGCTGCCGCCAAAAAGGCCGTCACCGGTGTCGGCGCGCCCTCATAGACATCTGGCGTCCACATGTGGAACGGCACCGCCGAGATCTTGAAGGCCAGGCCGGCCAGCACGAAGACGAGGCCGAAAACGAGACCGAGCTGGCGCTCGCCGCTGCCGAGCGCAGAAGCGATCTCCTGGAAGCCGGTGTTGCCGGTGTAGCCGTAGACCAGGCTGATGCCATAGAGCAGCATGCCCGACGACAGCGCGCCGAGGACGAAATATTTGAGGCCTGCTTCGGTCGAGCGCAGATTGTCGCGATTGATCGCGCACAGCACATAGATCGCCAGCGACTGCAGCTCGAGGCCGAGATAGAGGCCGATCATGCTGTTGGCCGAGATCATCAGCATCATGCCGAGCGTGCAGAGCAGGATCAGCACCGGATATTCGAACTTGTCGAAGCGTTCAGCCTTGGCGAAGCGCATCGACATCACCAGCGTCACCGCCGAACCGATCAGCGCCAGCACCTTCATGAAGCGGCCGAAGGAATCCTGGATGAAGGCATTGCCGTAAGCGCTGCCCTGCCCGGTCCGGAAGATCAGCCAGGCGCCCGCGATCGCCAGAACGGCAACCGCAAGGCCGGTTACCGTGTTGGCCGTGTTGGCGCGCGAATAGGCTCCGACCATCAGCAGCGCCAGCGCGCCGACGGCAAGGATCAGCTCTGGCGTCGAGAGCGACAGGCTGGAGAGAAGGTCCGGCGTCATGGTTCGCAAAACCTCTGGTCAGTTCGCCGCCGCGGTCTGCGCGGCGCCGATGGATGCAGTGACATTGGTGACGAGCGACTTGACCGATTCGGCCGTCGCGTCGAAGACCGGGGCGGGATAGACGCCGAAGAAGATGACCAGCACGACCAGCGGGTAGATGATCACCTTCTCGCGCGGCGACAGATCGAGCAGGCCCTTCAGGCTCTCCTTGGTCAGTGCGCCGAAGATCACCCGGCGGTAGAGCCAGAGCGCGTAGGCGGCCGACAGGATGACGCCGGTGGCGGCGAAGAACGCCACCCAGGTGTTGACCCGGAACACGCCCAGCATGGTCAGGAACTCGCCGACGAAGCCGCTGGTACCGGGCAGGCCGACATTGGCCATGGTGAAGATCAGGAACACCGTGGCGTATTTCGGCATGTTGTTGACCAGGCCGCCATAGGCGGCGATCTCACGTGTGTGCATGCGGTCGTAGATGACGCCGACGCACAGGAACAGCGCGCCGGAGACGAGGCCGTGGCTGAGCATCTGGAAAATCGCGCCCTGCACGCCTTCCTGGTTCATGGCGAAGATGCCCATGGTGACGAAGCCCATATGAGCAACCGACGAATAGGCGATCAGCTTCTTCATGTCTTCCTGCATCAGCGCCACCAGCGAGGTGTAGATGATGGCGACGACGGACAGCGCGAAGACCAGCGGCGCGAACATTTCCGACGCCAGCGGGAACATCGGCAAGGAGAATCGCAGGAAGCCATACCCGCCCATCTTCAACAGGATGCCGGCCAGGATGACGGAGCCCGCCGTCGGCGCCTCGACGTGCGCATCGGGCAGCCAGGTGTGCACCGGCCACATTGGCATCTTCACCGCGAAGGAGGCGAAGAAGGCAAGCCACAGCCAGGTCTGCATGTTGGCCGGGAAGTTGTGGGTCAGCAGCGTCGGGATGTCGGTTGTGCCGGACTGGAAGAACATCGCCATGATGGCGAGCAGCATCAGCACGGAGCCGGCGAGCGTGTAGAGGAAGAACTTGAACGAGGCGTAGACGCGCCGCTTGCCGCCCCAGACGCCGATGATGATGAACATCGGGATCAGGCCGGCTTCGAAGAAGACGTAGAACAGCACGATGTCCAGCGCGCAGAATACGCCGATCATCAGCGTTTCGAGCAGCAGGAAGGCAATCATGTAGGCCTTCACGCGCTTCTCGATCGATTCCCACGACGCCAGGATGCACAGCGGCATCAGGAACGTCGTCAGGATGACGAACAGCATCGAGATGCCGTCGACGCCCATATGGTAGGAAATGCCGGAGTCGAGCCAGGCGACCTTCTCGACGAACTGGAAGCCGGACTGCGAATTGTCGAATCCGGTCCAGATGAACAGCGAGATGATGAAGGTGAAAGTCGTCGTCAACAGCGCGATGGCGCGGATGTTGCGGCGGGCATTTTCGCTGTCGTCATTGATGAACAGGATAAGCAGCACACCAACCAGCGGCAGGAAGGTGACCAGCGAGAGGATTGGCCAGGCGGTCATCAGAGCATCATCCAGGTGACGAGTGCGGCAACGCCGATCAGCATGGCGAAGGCGTAGTGGTAGAGATAGCCGGTCTGCAGCTTGACGACGCGGTCGGTGACATCGACGACGCGCGCCGAAATGCCATCCGGGCCGAGGCCGTCGATGATGGTGCCGTCGCCGGTCTTCCACAGGAAATGGCCGAGGCGCTTGGCGGGCCGCACGAACAGGAAGTCGTAGAGCTCGTCGAAATACCACTTGTTGAGCAGGAAGGCGTACAGCCCGCGATGCTGCGCGGCCAGGTTGACCGGCATTTCCGGCGAGCGGATGTAGAATTTCCAGGCCAGCGCGAAGCCGATCAGCATGGCGATGAAGGGCGACAGTTCGACCCACAGCGGCAATTCGTGGATGTCGTGCAGGATGTGATTGTCAGGCAGTGTGAACAGCGATGCCTTCCAGAACTCGGCATAGCCCTCGCCGATGAAGGCGCCGTGAAAGATGATGCCGGCAAACAGCGCGCCCGCGGCCAGGATGAACAGCGGCACCAGCATCACCGGCGGCGATTCATGGACATGGTGCATCACCTCATGGCTCGCCCGCGGCTTGCCGTGGAAGGTCATGAAGATCAGCCGCCAGGAGTAGAAGGAGGTGAAGCAGGCGGCGATGACCAAAAGCACGAAGGCCATGCCGGCAACCGAATTGTGGCCGGCAAAGGCGCTCTCGATGATGGCGTCCTTGGAGAAGAAGCCGGCGGTGCCGATGACCGTCACCGGAATGCCGACGCCGGTCAGCGCCAGCGTGCCGATCACCATCATCCAGTAGGTGGTCGGAATCAGTTTCCTGAGGCCGCCCATCTTGCGCATGTCCTGCTCGTCGGACACGGCATGGATGACCGAGCCCGAGCCGAGGAACAGCAGCGCCTTGAAGAAGGCATGCGTGAACAGGTGGAAGATCGCCGCGCCATAGGCGCCGACGCCGAGCGCCACGAACATGTAGCCGAGCTGCGAGCAGGTCGAGTAGGCGATGACGCGCTTGATGTCGTTCTGGACGAGACCGACGGTGGCCGCGAAGAAGGCCGTGAAGGCACCGATGAAGGTCACGACAGTCAGCGCCGAATGCGAGAGTTCGAACAGCGGCGACAACCGGGCCAGCATGAACACGCCGGCCGTCACCATGGTGGCGGCATGGATCAGCGCGGAAACCGGTGTCGGGCCTTCCATGGCATCCGGCAGCCAGGTGTGCAGCGGCACTTGCGCCGACTTGCCCATGGCGCCCATGAACAGCAGCAGGCAGACGATCGTCATGGCCGCCTGCTTGTCCAGCGCATAGCCGAGGAAGGTCAGCACCGCGGCGCCATGCGGGGCGCCTTCGGCCGGAATGAACGTTGCCGCATTGGCGAAGATGGTGCCCAGATTGACCGAACCGAACAGCACGAACACGCCGAAGATGCCGAGCGCGAAGCCGAAGTCACCGACGCGGTTGACGACAAAGGCCTTGATTGCCGCGGCATTGGCCGACGGCTTCTTGTACCAGAAGCCGATCAGCAGGTAGGACGCCAGCCCCACGCCTTCCCAGCCAAAGAACATCTGCACGAGGTTGTCCGCCGTCACCAGCATCAGCATGGCGAAGGTGAACAGCGACAGATAGGCGAAGAAGCGCGGCCGGTTCGGATCGTGGTGCATGTAGCCGATCGAATAGATGTGGACCAGCGCCGACACGGTGTTGACCACCACCAGCATGACCACCGTCAGCGTGTCGATCCGCAGCGCCCAGGACGCTTCCAGTCCGCCCGACTGTATCCAGCGCAGCACCGGCACGGTGAACACCTCGCCATGGCCGAAACCGACGGTGAAGAAAGCGACCCACGACAGCACGGCCGCGATCACCAGGAAACCGGAGGTGATGTATTCGGACGCCTTGGCGCCGAGCGACGTGCCGAACAGGCCGACGATCAGGAAGCCGAGCAGGGGAAGGAAGACGATGGCCTGATACATGGTGGTTCCGTCAACCCTTCATCATGTTCACGTCTTCGACCGCGATCGAGCCGCGGTTGCGGAAGAAGACGACGAGAATGGCAAGTCCGATGGCGGCCTCGGCCGCAGCTACCGTCAGCACGAACAGCGCGAACACCTGGCCGACCAGATCGCCCAGTGCCGCCGAAAAGGCGACGAAATTGATGTTGACCGCCAGCAGGATCAGTTCAACCGACATCAGGATGACGATGACGTTCTTGCGGTTCAGGAAGATGCCGAACACGCCGAGCGTGAACAGAACAGCCGATACGGTCAGATAATGTGCGATGCCGACAACCATCTCAGAGTCCCTCGCCTGTCTTGACCTTGCGGATTTCCATGCCGGTCGCCGGCGTGCGGCCGACCTGGGCCGCGATCGACTGCCGCTTGACGCCTGGCTTATGGCGCAGCGTCAGCACGATGGCGCCAATCATGGCGACCAGCAGGATGAGGCCCGAAATCTGGAAGTAGTAGAGGTAGTCGGTATACAGGATGTCGCCGAGCGCGGCGGTGTTGGTCCGCGTGGCGAGATCCGGAATGGGCTTGGAGACCGTCGAAGCGAGCTGCGGCGCGAAAGTGTAGCCGCCGAGAACGACGATCAGCTCCGCCGCCAGGATCAGCCCGACCAGCGCGCCGATCGGCGCATATTGCAGGGCGCCTTCCTTCATCTCGGCGAAAT
The DNA here is from genome assembly GCF_004023085.1 of Mesorhizobium sp. M7A.F.Ca.US.010.02.1.1. NCBI lineage: Bacteria > Pseudomonadati > Pseudomonadota > Alphaproteobacteria > Hyphomicrobiales > Phyllobacteriaceae > Mesorhizobium > Mesorhizobium sp. M7A.F.Ca.US.010.02.1.1. Next base: position 82,388 of record NZ_RZRV01000016.1, read on the forward strand.
CGACGTCGAGCATCATGACGACGAACAGGAACAGCACCATCACCGCGCCGACATAGACGACGAGCAGGATCATCGCCAGGAACTCGGCCCCGGTCAGCATGAACAGGCCGGCGGCGTTGAAAAAGGTCAGGATCAGGAACAGCACCGAATGCACGGGGTTGCGCGACGAAATGACCATGAACGCCGACGCCACCGCGACAAAGGCGAAGAGGTAGAAAAAGGCCGCCTCTAGTCCACTCAACATTGGGGATCCCCCGGGTTCCTGTACGAACAGGACGCTCGTCCTGTTTGTTGTCTCTGGCCTGGTTCCGCCTCCGGTTCCAAAGCCGCGTTGTCCTAGCCCATGTTCCGATCGGGTTGAAAGGCCCGATCGAAAGAAACATGGGCCACTCTGTATTCCGGAGCATGATCTGGTCCGAAAAAGTCCGCAACTTTTCGGGATCATCCTCTGGACGAGGCCCCTGCCCCGTCCATGCGTCAAATATCAGCGGTAGGGCGAGTCCAGCGAGATGTTGCGCGCCAGTTCGCGCTCCCACCGGTCGCCATTCGCCAACAGCTTGTCCTTGTCGTAGTAGAGTTCCTCGCGCGTCTCCGTCGCGAATTCGAAATTCGGCCCCTCGACGATGGCGTCGACCGGGCAGGCTTCCTGGCAGAAGCCGCAATAAATGCACTTCACCATGTCGATGTCGTAGCGAACCGTGCGGCGCGTGCCGTCATTGCGGCGCGGGCCGGCCTCGATGGTGATGGCCTGCGCCGGGCAGATCGCCTCGCACAATTTGCAGGCGATGCAGCGTTCCTCGCCATTGGGATAGCGGCGCAGCGCATGCTCGCCGCGGAAGCGCGGACTGGTCGGCCCCTTCTCGTGCGGATAATTGATCGTCTCTTTCGGCGCGAAGAACTGGCGCATCGACAGGAAGAAAGCGCTGACGAAATCCTGCAGCAGCAGCGATTTGGCGGCTTGGGAAAGAGCGGACATCACGCAAACCCCGTGATCTTGAGGAAGGCCGCGGTGGCGACCACCATGAACAGCGAGATCGGCAGGAACACTTTCCAGCCAAGCCGCATCAATTGGTCGTAGCGGTAGCGCGGCACGAAGGCTTTCACCATGGAGATGCCGAAGAACACGAAGCAGACTTTCAGCACGAACCAGATGACGCCCGGCACCCAGGTGAACGGCGCGAAGTCGAACGGAGGCAGCCAGCCGCCGAGGAACAGGATGGTGGCCAGCGCGCACATCAGCACGATGGCTACATACTCGCCGAGGAAGAACAGCAGGAACGGCGTCGACGAATATTCGACCATGTGGCCGGCGACCAGTTCCGATTCGGCTTCCACCAGATCGAAGGGCGGGCGGTTCGTCTCGGCCAGCGCCGAGATGAAGAAGATGATGAACATCGGGAACAGCGCCAGCCAGTTCCAGTCGAGGAACGTATTGGGCAGGCCAAGCCGCGTACCAATTCCATCATGCTGCGACAGCACGATGTCGGACAGGTTGAGCGAGCCGGCGGTGAGCAGAACAGTGACGATGACGAAGCCGATCGAGACTTCGTAGGACACCATTTGTGCCGCCGAACGCAGCGCGCCGAGGAACGGATATTTCGAGTTGGAGGCCCAGCCGCCCATGATCACGCCGTAGACCTCGAGCGAGGAGATGGCGAAGACATAGAGGATGCCGACATTGACGTTGGCGATCGCCCAGCCCTGATTGACCGGGATGACCGCCCAGGCCGAGATCGCCAGCACGGCCGAGACCAGCGGCGCCAGCAGGAACACGCCCTTGTTGGCGCCGGACGGGATGACCGGCTCCTTGAAGACGAATTTCAGCAGATCGGCGAAGGCTTGCAGCGTGCCCCAGGGGCCGACGACGTTCGGGCCACGGCGCAGTTGCACCGCCGCCCAGATCTTGCGGTCGGCATAGAGGATATAGGCGACGAAAATCAGCAGGATAACGATCAGCACGACCGATTTCAGCAGAATGATCAGCGCCGGCAGCACGTAGAAGGAGAAGAAAGTGTCCATGCTTATTCCGCCGCCTGCTTGAAGCCGCTCTTGGCCAGTGCCGAGCATTCCGCCATCACGGCCGATGCCCGCGCGATCGGGTTGGTCAGGTAGAAATCCGTCACCGGCGACGTAAAGGTGCCCTTGTTCAGCCGCCCGCCGAGCTTCGCCACCCCAGCGATGTCCTCGGCATTGCCGGCCGCGACCTGGTCGATACGGGCCAGATGCGGGTATTCGCCATAGAGCTTGGCGCGCAGTTGCGGCAGCGAATCGAACGGCAGTTTCTTGCCCAGCACATCCGACAGTGCCCGCAGGATCGCCCAGTCCTCGCGAGCCTCGCCCGGCGCGAAGCCGGCGCGGTTGGTCTGCTGCACACGCCCTTCGGTGTTGACATAGGTGGCCGACTTTTCCGTGTAGGCGGCCGCCGGCAGGATGACATTGGCGCGGTGCGCGCCCTGATCGCCATGCGTGCCGATATAGACGACGAAGGCGCCGCCGGTCTTGGCCATGTCGATCTCGTCGGCGCCGAGCAGGAACAGGAGCTCCATTTCGCCCAGCATGCCGGCAACGTTTCTGCCGCCCTCGCCCGGCACGAAGCCGAGATCGAGACCGCCGACGCGCCCGGCCGCATTGTGCAGCACGGCAAAGCCGTTCCAATCCGCGCGGGCAGCGTTGACGGCGGCGGCGAGCTTGGCCGCCTGACCGAGCACGGCCGCGCCATCGGCGCGCGCCAGCGCGCCCTGGCCGACGATGATCAGCGGATGCGTCGCCTTCTTCAGCACCTGGAAGAACTTGCCATTGCCGTCAGCCAAATCCTTCAGCGAATCCGGTCCGGCGCCCAGCTGTTCGTAGTCGTAGCGTGTGTCGCCGACATCGCCGATGACGCCAACCGGCAGATTGCCGGTCCGCCAGCGCTTGCGGATACGGGCGTTGAGCACCGAGGCTTCATAGCGCGGGTTGGCGCCGATGATCAGCACCGCATCGGCCTGCTCGATGCCTTCGATGGTCGGGTTGAAGATGTAGCTCGCACGGCCGAGCGCCGGGTCGAGTGCGGCGCCATCCTGGCGGCAATCCGTATTCTTCGAGCCGAGCGAAGCCATCAGCAGCTTGAGCGCATAGGTTTCCTCGACGGCGGCGAGATCGCCCGCGATAGCGCCGATCTTTTCGGGCGCCGTCTTCGACACCGCGTCCTTGATCGCGGCGAAGGCCTCGGCCCAGCTGGTGGCAACCAGCCTGCCGTCCTTGCGCACATAGGGGCGGTCGAGACGCTGCGTGCGCAGGCCGTCCCAGATGAAGCGGGTCTTGTCGGAGATCCACTCCTCGTTCACCGCCTCGTTGACGCGCGGCAGGATCCGCATCACTTCGCGGCCCCGGCTATCGACGCGGATCGCCGAGCCGACCGCATCCATCACGTCGATGGATTCGGTCTTGGTCAGCTCCCACGGCCGCGCCTGGAAGGCGAATGGCTTCGAGGTCAGCGCGCCGACCGGGCAAAGGTCGATGACATTGCCCTGCAGCTCCGACGTCATCGCCTGTTCGAGATAGGTGGTGATCTCGGCATCCTCACCACGGCCGATCAGGCCCAGTTCGGAAATGCCGGCGACTTCGGTGGTGAAGCGGACGCAGCGCGTGCAGTGGATGCAGCGGTTCATCACCGTCTTCACCAACGGTCCGATGTATTTGTCTTCGACCGCGCGCTTGTTCTCGTGATAGCGCGAGGAATCGACGCCGAACGCCATCGCCTGGTCCTGCAGGTCGCATTCGCCGCCCTGATCGCAGATCGGGCAATCCAGCGGATGGTTGATCAGCAGGAACTCCATCACGCCTTCCCTGGCCTTCTTGACCATCGGCGTGTTGGTGAAGATTTCCGGCGCCTCGCCATTCGGCCCGGGACGCAGATCGCGCACGTTCATGGCGCAGGAGGCCTGGGGCTTGGGCGGCCCGCCCTTCACCTCGATCAGGCACATGCGGCAATTGCCGGCGATCGACAGCCGCTCATGGAAGCAGAAGCGCGGCACTTCCGCGCCAGCGTCTTCAGCCGCCTGCAGCAGCGTGTAGTGGTCGGGTACAGTGATCTCTTTCCCGTCGACCTTGAGCTTTGCCATTCGCCTCAAACCCCTGCGGAGTTCCCGCAATCTCTTTTTCCGGACGCGGTCGAGACCACGTCGGGCACTTCATTCACTTCTTGACGGCGAGCGCCGCCGCTTGGGCTGTCCAATCGTCGCGGCCGATGCGGCCGCCGAGCGACAGATAGTCCTCGACCCAGGCAACCTCTTGCGGCGTCCATGCCGCGATCTGGGCATACGTCCAGATGCCGAGGCCGTTGAGAACCTTTTCCAGCTTCGGCCCGATGCCCGAGATGGCCTTGAGATCCGCCGGTTTGGCCGGCTTCTCCATGGCGTTGGGCTGCCTGAAATCCTCGGGCATCAGCGCATCGCCGGCGCCGCCCGCAGCCGGAGCGGCATTCGCGGCCGGCACGGCAGTGGCGGCTTCCTTGGCGGCAATATCGGTGACCTCCCTGGCGAAGGACTGCGCCTCGGCGATCATGGTTTTCGCCGTCGCCCGCGCCTTGGTGGAGGAAGAGTTCGGATCGTCGAACTGCGCGACGCGCGCCTCGAAATCATCGACGATCGGCTGCAGCAGCCGTTGCGAGGCCTCAGTCGCTCCCGAAAGCGCGCCCAGCCAGACGCCGAAAGCGTGGTTGGCGAGCCCGAGGCCAAGCGCCGACATCGCCGCCGCACCCGCCACGGGATGCACGAAAAGGTTGACGGCGCTGGCCATCTCCTTCGGCATCATCCTGGTCAAGTCCTGGTTCATCTTCTCGATCTGGTCCAAATTGGGCATCAGCGGGTTCGAATACGGCGCCATAGAGTTCTCCTGGTCGTTTCTTCGTTCGCCCCGCCCTTCGCTGCGGACTTTCATCCGCATAAAACGTTATTCTATTCCGCCGCCACCATCACAGGCTCCGCCCGGTGCGCATTGCGCGAAAACTCGTCGATGCGCCGCTCCACCTCGCCGCGGAAATGCCGCATCAGGCCCTGGATCGGCCATGCCGCCGCGTCGCCCAGCGCGCAGATCGTATGCCCTTCGATCTGCTTGGTGACGTCGAGCAGCATATCGATCTCGCGCTTCTGCGCCTCGCCGCGCACCAGCCGTTCCATCACCCGCCACATCCAGCCGGTGCCTTCGCGGCATGGCGTGCACTGGCCGCAGCTCTCGTGCTTGTAGAAGTAGGAAAGCCGCGCAATCGCCTTCACGACATCGGTCGACTTGTCCATGACGATGACAGCCGCGGTCCCAAGGCCGGATTTGAGGTCGCGCAAGGCGTCGAAATCCATCGGCGCGTCGATGATCTGCTCGGCAGGCACCAGCGGCACCGAGGCGCCGCCCGGTATGACCGCCAAAAGATTGTCCCAGCCGCCGCGAATGCCGCCGCAATGCGTCTCGATGAGCTCGCGGAACGGGATCGACATCGCCTCCTCGACCGTGCACGGATTGTTGACGTGGCCGGAGATGCAAAACAGCTTGGTGCCGACATTGTTGGGCCGGCCGAAGGACGAGAACCAGGCCGCACCGCGGCGCAGGATGGTCGGCGCAACCGCGATCGATTCGACATTGTTGACCGTGGTCGGGCAGCCATAGAGACCGACATTGGCCGGGAATGGCGGCTTCAGCCGGGGCTGGCCCTTCTTGCCTTCCAGGCTTTCGAGGAGCGCTGTCTCCTCGCCGCAGATATAGGCGCCGGCGCCGTGGTGCATGTAGATGTCGAAATCGTAACCGGACGTGTTGTTCTTGCCGATCAGTTTGGCCTCGTAGGCTTCCTCGATCGCGCGCTGCAGCGCCTCGCGCTCGCGGATGAACTCGCCGCGCACATAGATGTAGGCGGCAATCGCGCCCATGGCGAAACCGGCAAGCAGCGCGCCCTCGACCAGCGTGTGCGGGTCGTTGCGCAGGATGTCGCGGTCCTTGCAAGTGCCGGGCTCGGATTCGTCGGCATTGATGACCAGATAGCTCGGCCGGCCGTCGCTCTGCTTGGGCATGAACGACCATTTGAGCCCGGTCGGGAAGCCTGCGCCGCCGCGACCGCGCAGGCCCGACGCCTTCATCTCGTTGACGATCCACTCGCGCCCCTTGGCAACGATGCCGGGCGTGTTGTCCCAGGCGCCGCGCGCCATCGCGCCGGCCAGCGACTTGTCGAACAGGCCGTAGATATTGGTGAAGATGCGGTCTTTATCCCCGAGCATTTTTCGTCCCTCAGACCGGCTTCTTGCCGAAGACGCGGATGTATTCGGCCACGCCACCCTTGGCGAGCGCCTTGGCCTGCTTGACCCAGTCGTCGCGATCGATGCGGCCCTGGAAAGAGAGATAGCCATCCACCCACTCGCGTTCGGCCTTCTTCCACGACGCGACCTGCGCGAAGGTAAAAATGCCCAGCGTATGCAGGATGCCCTCGATCTTGGGGCCGACGCCGGAGATCAGCTTCAGGTCATCGACCTGTACCGGTTTATCGATGCCGGCCGGACGGTTCTTGTCCTCGAGCGACGGTTTGGCCGGCTTGGCTGCCGGTACCTTGACCTCCGGCGCCTTGAAGGCGGATGCCGGCTCGGCCTTGGTTATTGGACCGTTGCGCTGCTTGGAAACCTGCTCGACCTTGGAGTCTGCCTTGTTGGCATTGGCGGCCGAATGCAGTGGGGCGGCAACGCTCGCCGCCTTTTCAACCGTCGGCGCGACCTTGGTTTTTGAAGGCGTCTTCAATGCCGGGCTGGTTTCAGGGGCGTCGGTCTTCGGCTTGCTGGTGTTGGACGGCGCGACAGGGGCCGCAGCCGGTGCCGGCACGGGCCCTGCGATGATCGCGTCGGGCGCCGCCCTGGCAGCCCTGGCCGCTTCCCTGGCTTCCCTTTCACGGGTCGACTTGAGGATCGCCTTTTCGCTCTTCAGCGTGGTGAGGCCGGAGGCCGGCTCCGAGCCGGTACGGCCGTTCTGCGGCCCCGGTTCCACCGAAGCACCCTTGCCGGCGTCATAGAGATCGATGATTTCAGCCAGGCGTTCCGGCGTCAGATCCTCGAACGTGTCCTTGAAGATCATGACCATCGGCGCGTTGACGCAGGCGCCAAGGCATTCGACCTCTTCCCAGGACAAGGTGCCTTTGTCGTTGGCGTGGAACTGGTCGTGATGGATCCTGGAGCGGCAGACATCCATCAGCGCTTCCGAACCGCGCAGCATGCAGGGCGTGGTGCCGCAGACCTGGATATGCGCACGCGTGCCGACCGGATTCAGCTGGTACTGCGTGTAGAAGGTCGCGACCTCGAGCCCGCGGATACGCGGCATGCCGAGCATGTCGGAGATCGTCTCGATCGCCGCCTTCGTCACCCAGCCTTCCTGCTCCTGCGCTATCATCAGCAAGGGAATGATGGCCGACTGTTCGCGACCCTTCGGATATTTCTTGATCCATTGCTTCGCCGCGGCCGCATTCGCCCGGTTGAAGGCGAAGGAGGCTGGCTGGACGCTGGCTTCTGCGAGACGGCGGACTGACATTTAGCGATCGACCTCACCAAACACGATGTCGAGGGAACCGAGAACGGCGGTGACGTCGGCCAGCATGTGGCCGCGGCAGAGGAAATCCATCGCCTGCAGATGCGCGAAACCCGGCGCGCGCAGCTTGCAGCGGTAGGGCTTGTTGGAGCCGTCGGAAACCAGATAGACGCCGAATTCGCCCTTCGGCGCTTCGACGGCGGCATAGACCTCGCCGGCGGGTACGCGATAACCCTCGGTGTAGAGCTTGAAGTGATGGATCAGCGCTTCCATCGAGCGCTTCATCGCCTGGCGCTTGGGCGGCACCACCTTGCCGTCGAGGTTCGACACCGGGCCGGTGCTTTCCTTGCCGAGCAGGAGATCGACGCACTGGCGCATGATCTTCGCCGACTGGCGCATTTCTTCCATGCGCACGAGGTAGCGGTCAAAGCAGTCGCCGTTCTTGCCGATCGGAATGTCGAAATCCATTTCCGAATAGCATTCATAGGGTTGCGACTTGCGCAGGTCCCAGGGTGCACCCGAGCCGCGCACCATCACACCCGAAAAACCCCAGGCCCAGGCATCGGCCAGCGAGACGATGCCGATATCGACATTGCGCTGCTTGAAGATGCGGTTGCCGGTCAGCAGCTGATCGAGGTCGTCGATCGACTTCAGGAACGGGTCGATCCACTTGCCGATGTCCTCGACCAGCTTCTGCGGCAGGTCCTGATGGACGCCGCCGGGACGGAAATAGGCGGCATGCATGCGCGAACCGGAGGCGCGCTCATAGAACACCATCAGCTTTTCGCGCTCGACGAAGCCCCACAGCGGCGGCGTCAGCGCGCCGACGTCCATAGCCTGCGTCGTCACATTGAGGATGTGCGACATGATGCGGCCGATTTCGCAATAGAGCACGCGGATCAGCTGCCCGCGCTTCGGCACTTCGATGCCGAGCAGGCGCTCGGCGGCGAGCGCGAAGGCGTGCTCTTGGTTCATCGGCGCGCAATAGTCGAGCCGATCGAGATAAGGGATCGCCTGCAAATAGGTTTTGGCTTCGATCAGCTTTTCGGTACCGCGATGCAAGAGCCCGATATGCGGATCGACGCGATCGACGACTTCGCCGTCCAGCTCCAGCACAAGGCGCAAAACGCCGTGCGCCGCAGGGTGTTGCGGGCCGAAATTGATGTTGAAGTTGCGGACCGAGGTTTCAGCCATTTACTGCTTTGCCTTCTCGTCACCCGGCAGCACGTAATCCGTACCTTCCCACGGGGACAAAAAATCGAAATTGCGGAATTCCTGCTTGAGCTCGACCGGCTCATAGATGACGCGCTTGGCCTCGTCGTCGTAACGCACCTCGACGAATCCGGTCAGCGGGAAATCCTTGCGCAGCGGATGGCCTTCGAAACCGTAGTCGGTCAGCAGGCGGCGCAGATCCGGGTGGCCGGAGAACAGCACGCCGTAGAGATCGTAGGTCTCGCGCTCGAACCAGTCGGCACCGGGGAACACGCCGGTGATCGACGGCACCATCGTCTCCTCGTCGGCCAGAACCTTGACGCGGACGCGCACATTCTGCTTCGGCGACAGGAGATGATAGACGACGTCGAAGCGCTTGGCCCGCGACGGATAGTCGGCGCCGCATACATCGATGATCGAGATGAACTGGCAGCGCGCATCGTCGCGCAGGAAGGTCATGACCTCGACCAGGTCGCGCGGCTCTACATGAACGGTAAGCTCGCCATAGGCAATCGCCGCTTCGTTCACGCGGCCGATCAGCTTCTCGCCGAGATAGGTCGACAGTTCGCTCAGGGATGCGGTCATGGATTTACCGTTCGATCGTGCCGGTGCGGCGGATCTTCTTCTGCAGCAGAAGAATGCCGTAGAGCAGCGCTTCGGCGCTCGGCGGACAGCCGGGCACATAGATGTCGACCGGCACGATGCGGTCGCAGCCGCGCACCACCGAATAGGAATAGTGGTAGTAGCCACCGCCATTGGCGCAGGAGCCCATCGAGATGACGTAGCGCGGTTCCGGCATCTGGTCGTAGACCTTGCGCAGCGCCGGCGCCATCTTGTTGGTCAGCGTGCCGGCGACGATCATGATGTCGGACTGGCGCGGGGACGCGCGCGGCGCGACGCCGAACCGCTCCGAATCATAGCGCGGCATCGAGGTGTGGATCATCTCGACCGCGCAGCAAGCGAGGCCGAACGTCATGAACATCAGCGACCCGCTGCGCGCCCAGGTGATGAGCGCCTCGGTCGAAGTGACCAAAAAGCCCTTGTCGGCCAACTCATTGTTGATCTCGAGGAAGAAGGGATCGTCCTCCCCCACCGGCCTGCCGGTGTTGGGGTCGATAATACCCTTGGGCTTCGGCGCGACGAGGGTGCCTGAACTGTCGTTCAATCCCATTCCAGCGCTCCTTTTTTCCATTCATAGGCAAAGCCGATGGTCAGCACCGCCAAAAACACCATCATCGACCAGAAACCGAGCATGCCGATCTTCGAAAACGACACCGCCCACGGAAACAGGAAGGCCACTTCCAGGTCGAAGATGATGAACAGGATCGACACCAGGTAGAAACGGATGTCGAACTTCATGCGCGCGTCGTCGAACGAGTTGAAACCGCACTCATAGGCGGAAAGCTTTTCGGGATCTGGATTGCGGTAGGCCACCAGGAAGGGCGCGGCCAGCAGCGCCAGGCCGACAACCAGCGCCACGCCTATGAACAGGACGATGGGCAGGTATGAGCTCAAGAGTGCGTTCATGCTCGGCTTTCCGTTGGCGCCAATCCACTTTGATTACAGCACCGGACCCTAATGCGGAAGCGTGACAGTTTAACCGCTGAACCGTTTTAAGGGCCTATGCTGCAACGCGGCGAGGGTTAGCGCAGCACTTCCAGCGAAGCAAGTCAAACCTTGTTCAAAACACCGACCTGGACGGCATATCGCGGCAAACTGGTCCGATCCGCTCCTGTTTGATTTCCTGCGCCTATTACTCCACTTTTCTCTCCTGACATGGATGCCGCCAAAACCCTGCTAGCATGGGTTGGAATCAGCCTTTCGACCCTCGGTCAAAACACTTCAAAGTGATGCCTGCATGAAGGAAAAGATCTCGCTCCCCACGGCCCGTCGCATCGCGCTTGCCGCCCAGGGGTTCCTCGATCCCCGCCCGACCGGTACGCCCGACCGCCGGCATTTTGCCCGCACCCTCTCCCGCACCGGCCTGCTGCAGATCGATTCCGTCAGCGCCGTGGTGCGCGCTCATTATATGCCGCTCTATTCGCGCCTTGGCCCCTACCCGTTCTCGCTGCTCGACAACGCGGCCGTGACGCGCAAGCGCACTGTTTTCGAATACTGGGCGCACGAGGCCTCCTTCCTGCCGGTCGAGACATACCCGCTGATGCGCTGGCGCATGCAGCGCGCCGAGCGCGGCGAGGAAATGTATCTGGGGCTCGCCAAATGGGGCCGCGAGCACGCCGGCTACATCGAAGAGATCTACCGCCAGGTCGCCGAGCGCGGCCCGATCGCCGCTTCCGCGCTGGAGGGCCAGAAAGGCTCGGGCGGCTGGTGGGGCTGGAGCCATGCCAAGCACGCCTTCGAATGGCTGTTCTGGGCCGGCCGCATCACCACGGCGCACCGTCGCGGGTTCGAGCGTTTTTATGACCTGCCCGAGCGCGTGCTGCCGCAGGCGGTCCTCGACCTGCCGGTGCCCACGCCCGAGGACGCGCACCGCGAATTGCTGCGCATTTCCGCCCGCGCCCACGGCGTGGGCACTTCAGGCGATTTGCGCGATTATTTCCGCCTGTCGCCGGCCGATATGAAAGGCCGATTGGAGGAACTGGTTGAAACGGGCGAGTTGCTGCCGGTGCGTGTCGAAGGCTGGGACAAGCCCGCCTATCTTCACAAAGACGCCCGCCTGCCGCGCAAAGTCGAGGCCCGCGCCCTGCTGGCGCCGTTCGATCCGGTCGTCTTCGAGCGGTCGCGCACCGAGCGGCTGTTCGATTTCCACTACCGCATCGAGATCTACACGCCGGCCGACAAGCGGCAATATGGCTATTATGTCCTGCCGTTCCTGCTCGGCGACAGGATCGTGGCACGCGTCGACCTCAAGGCCGACCGTCCGGCCAGCATACTGCGCGTCCATGCGGCCTATGCGGAGCCCGGTGCACCGCCTGAAACCGCTGCAGAGCTGTTCGAGGAATTGAAGCAGATGCAGGGCTGGCTCGGACTCGAACGCATCGAAGTGACGCCTGCCGGGGATTTGGGTCCGGCGCTGCTGAGCGTGATCAGCGACGGGCGCTCTTGACATCAGCCGTCGGCTGCAGCCGTTTGAGGGAGTTTTGTCGGCCTAGGTTCAATGATGGCATCGCAAGAGGTTCTCGACCTGATTCACGAAGCGTTGATTGCGCATGGGATCAGCGCCATCCGTGGACAGAACGATGTCAGGATTGAACTGGAAGACCTGCGCTTTGAAGCCCAAGTTTTCGACAAGGAGCCGTCAGGCTCGGGTCGCAGGCTTGTTCTCGAAATCTACGTCTTCTCACCGTTGCTAGGCACTCAGCCGGTCATCGAATCTTTTGTTGGACTGGGCGACACGCGTGAACAGGCGATTTTCCAAGCATTCGGAAAATTCCTGATCGGTGTATTTCATGTGCTGATCGAGGGCCTTGCGGAGCATGTTTGCGAGAACATGCAAGCCGAGATTGCATTCTGGCAACGGAATGATGCTGGCTGGAAGATCTACGGTGGACCTGTGATCACACAGGCTGCAGTGGAATGCACTCTCAACCGGACATATCCAGCGTTTTATGCCCGCTTGGAAAAACTGTTCACGGCTAAGGTTCGCCCTGGCAGTCATTTCATCCGGATATTCCTGGCGAGCTATGGCGGAGCACTGGTCGGCAACGAAATTCTCCTGGACAACGAAACTTGGCCGGAAGGTCAAGAGCTCCTCGTTGATCAGGACTGGCACCACGGCGACGGGTACCAGGCGCTGCGTCAGGTCATCCTTGCGTTGCCGGGAGATAACAATTGAGCCAACGTACACAGGCTAGCGGATAAACAATGGATATCAAAGCCAGGCTGACCCAAGAGGTGCAGGAGTGCCTCGATAGGATTTCGTCCTTTTCATGGGACGTACATGCGCAGGCAATCCGAAAACGCTACCCTGACCTGCTGGAGACACATTTGGCTTCAAAGTTGATGGCATTTACTTCGATGTGGGTGACGGCGCCGGATGGCTGGACCGGCAAGATGGAGATATCCTTCTGACGGCTTTCGTTACAGCTTTTCCTGATCCCAACAACGAAGATGGCATTCGCGAAGAGCGGTCAGTGGTAGTGAAGCGTCCCCGCCCCTGATTTCAGATTGCCCCTGCGTTGCGTTGACACCGCTGCCCGCAAAAGCCTAAATCCGGTTCAGATGGTCTCTTGCCCGCAACGGCAAGAGCTAAGAGGGAATGCGGTGCGGGGCAAAATCCCAAATCCGCGGCTGTCCCCGCAACTGTAAGCGAAGAGCCAAGGCCGAAAGCCACTGGGAATGGTCCCGGGAAGGCGGCTACCCAAGGCGATGACCCGCGAGCCAGGAGACCTGCCGTCTACGACTGTAGAATCCGATCGCCCGGCGGGTTTCCGGGCAAGGAGTTCGATCTTTGGACCACGACAGCAGTTTTTCGGCTGGCACAGCCGATATTTCGTCCGGCCATGATGATGCCTTGGCCGGCGTCACCGTCATCGTCTGCGCCTCCTGCCGCGACGAGACCGGCTCCGACGCTCATCCCCGCGCCGGCGAATTGCTGGCCGACGACACGCGCCGCGCCGCATCTGGCGAAGACATCCGCATCCGCAGCGTCGAATGCCTTGGCAATTGCAAGCGGCGGCTTAGCGCCGCCATCCTGCGCAACGGTTGCTGGAGCTATGTCTTCGGCGACCTGACCGCGACCAGCGGCGCCGACCTCGTCACCGGCGCCAAACTCTTCGCCACCTCGAAGGACGGCCTGATTCCGTGGCGTGGCCGTCCCGATAGCCTCAAGCGTGGCCTCGTTGCCCGCATCCCTCCCCTAGACCTGTTGAAGGACTGACCATGAGTGCTCCAGATTCGTCTGCCAATCTCTCCCGCGTTCCCTGCACCGTCGTCACCGGCTTCCTTGGCGCCGGCAAGACGACACTGGTCCGCCATCTCCTGGAAAACGCCGGCGGCAAGCGTATCGCCATCATCGTCAATGAATTCGGCGACATCGGCATCGATGGCGAGATCCTCAAGGGCTGCGGCATCGACACCTGCCCAGACGAAAACATCGTCGAACTGGCCAATGGCTGCATCTGCTGCACCGTCGCCGACGATTTTGTGCCGGCGCTCGACAAGATCCTCGCGCTGACGCCGAGGGTCGACCATATCCTGATCGAAACCTCGGGCCTGGCGCTGCCCAAGCCGCTGGTCCAGGCTTTCCAGTGGCCGAGCGTGAAGAGCCGCGTGACCGTCGATGGCGTCATCGCCGTGGTCGACGGGCCGGCATTGGCCGAAGGCCGCGTCGCCAATGACATGGACGCCTTGCAGGCGCAGCGTGCCCAGGACGAGACGCTTGATCACGACGACCCGGTCGAGGAGGTGTTCGAGGATCAGATCGCCTGCGCCGACCTGATCATCCTGTCGAAAAGCGACCTGATGGACGCCGCCGGCACCGCCCACGCCAACGCCATCATCAACGAACACTCCGCCCGCGCGGTGAAGATCGTGCCGACGTCGCATGGCAAGGTCGATCCCTCGGTGCTGCTCGGGCTCGGTCTGGCGGTCGAGGACGACATCGAGAACCGCAAGTCCCATCATGACGGCGCATTCGACCATGAGCATGACGACTTCGACACGTTCATCGTCGACATTGCCTCGATCGCCAACCCGGACGAACTGGCGAAACGCGTCGCCACCGTCGCCGAAGAAGAGAATGTGCTGCGCGTGAAGGGCTTCGTCGAGGTCGGCGGCAAGCCGATGCGGCTCTTGCTGCAGGCGGTCGGGCCGCGCGTCAACCATTACTATGACCGCGCCTGGACCGCCACGGACGACCGCCGTTCGCGCCTCGTCGTCATCGGCTTGAAGGGGCTGAACCGCCCGGCGATCGAGCGTATACTCGCCGGCTGATTTCGGACACGGGTTGCGATGCACATCCTCACCACGACATCCGCCTCGCTCGACGACCTCGCCGAGCCGGTCGATCTGCGGCAGACGCCGGCGGATATCGTGGCCCTGTCCTTCACCGACAGCGACCTCGCCGGACTGGCGGCAGCCTGGAAGGCCGATGCCGGCCGCCTGCCCTCGATGCGGCTGGCTGCCCTGCGTGACCTGCGCCATCCCATGTCCGTCGACCTCTGGGTCGACAGCGTCACCCGCCACGCCAAGGTCATCCTCGTGCGCCTCCTCGGCGGCTACGACTGGTGGCGCTACGGCTGCGACCAGCTTGCCTCGACCGCTCGCGCACACGGCATAAAGCTGGCGCTGCTGCCCGGCGAATGCCGCGACGAGGATCTGCGCCTGATCGAAGCCTCGACGCTGCCGCGCCAGGAGCTCGATGGCCTGCTCGACTATTTCCGCGAGGGCGGCCCGGCGAATATGAGCGCGCTGGTGCGGAGGCTGGCGCGACTGGCTGGATCGGATGCGGACGTAGCAGAGCCGGTTCCAGTGCCGAAAGCCGGGTTTTATGAGCCAGGACTTGGGGTCGTTGGTGATCCTTCACACCCCCCTCTGTCCTGCCGGACATCTCCCCCGCAAGGGGGGAGATCGGACTTCATCAAAGCCGGCTCTTTTCCCGTTTCATTAGAAGCTGACGCGTCCGCAACCTCGACAATTGGCGAAATCTCCAATGACAGCGCAATCTCCCCCCTTGCGGGGGAGATGTCCGGCAGGACAGAGGGGGGTGTGAAGGAACTCGACGCTGACAACGTCAACGCTCCTATCATCCCCATCCTGTTCTATCGCTCGATGCTATTGGCCGCCGATGTCGCGCCCATCGATGCGCTTTTCGAAGCGCTCCGCCAGCGCGGCATCAAGCCGGTTCCCATCTTCGTCTCCAGCCTCAAGGACCCCGCATCCCTGGCCTTCGTGGAAACAGCACTCGCCTCGCTGAAACCCGCCGCCATCATCACCGCGACCGCTTTCGCGTCCGGCGCCGAACCCGGCAATGAGACCCTGTTCGACCGCGCCGGCATGCCGGTCTTCCAGGTCATCGTCGCCACCACCCGCCACGATGTCTGGGAGACCAACCAGCGCGGCCTGGCGCCCGCCGACCTTGCCATGCATGTCGTGCTGCCCGAACTCGACGGCCGCATCCTGGCCGGCGCCATTTCCTTTAAGGGTGAGAGCGAGACCGATCCAGCACTTGGCCACCGCGCCTTTGCCAACCGGCCGGAACCGGATCGTGTGGCGCAAGTGGCTGACCGCGTCGCGGCCTTTATCAAGTTGCAAGAGACGCCCCGCGCCGAGCGCAAGCTAGCCATCCTGATCCCGGATTATCCCAGTGCCCCCGGCCGCACCGGCTACGCCGTGGGTTTGGATGTCCCGTCCAGCGTGCTGGCCATGCTGCAGGACCTCAGCGAACAGGGCTATGTCGTTGAGGGGATTCCGCAAACGCCGCGTGAGTTGCTGGCGCGACTGGGCCAGGGCGGGCATGGCTTGGCCTTGAGGGATTATGTGGAGTTCTCGAAGGCACTGCCGTCTGCAGCAATTGCTGCCGTAGATGCAGCTTGGAAGGCTGAATATGAGATAGGTTTGTGCGAGGCACCCCCCTCTGTCCTGCCGGACATCTCCCCCGCAAGGAGGGAGATCGGCAGTTCCGCCATCGGCGCTCATTCTGCGACGTTCGTAGCTGGCGAAAGCGGCAATGAGAGCTCAATCTCCCCCCTTGCGGGGGAGATGTCCGGCAGGACAGAGGGGGGTGCTCAAGCGCCAACCGCCGCCCACTTCCCCTTCCGCGCCGCCACCTTCGGCAACATCACCGTAGCCCTCGCCCCAGACCGCGGCCGCTCCGTCGACCGCCGCGCCGACTACCACGACCCGACGCTGCCGCCGCGCCATGCGCTGATCGCCTTCGGCCTGTGGCTGCGCAAGTCGCTCGGCGTCCACGCGCTTGTCCATGTCGGCGCGCATGGCACGCTGGAGTGGCTGCCGGGCAAGACCGTTGCGCTTTCGGAGAACTGCTTTCCCGAGATCGTCACCGGCGCCTTGCCCGTCATCTATCCCTTCATCGTCTCCAACCCAGGCGAAGCGGCGCAGGCCAAGCGCCGCATCGCCGCCGTCACCCTTGGCCACCTGCCGCCGCCACTGACCGATGCCGAGCTGGACGAGAACCAGCACAAGCTGGAACGGTTGGTCGACGAATACGCCCAGGCCGACGGGCTCGACCGCCGCCGCCGCGACCGCCTTGCCAAGCTGATCGTCGAGACGGCGCAGAAGACCGGCCTCGCTTCCGAAGCCGGCGTCGCCACGACCGACGCGCCCGACGAAGCGTTGCGCCGCATCGACGCCTGGCTCTGCGACCTCAAGGATTTTGCCATCAAGGACGGGCTGCATATCTATGGCCGCGCCCCTGAGGACGAGCCCGACGCCATGCGGCGCCAGAGTGCGGCAGCCGAGAAGGCGGCGCTGCTCGCCGCACTCGATGGCCGCCACGTCAAGGCCGGCCCGGCCGGCGCGCCCGCGCGGGGTCGCTCGGACGTTCTGCCCACCGGCCGCAACCTGTTCACCTCGGACCCGCGCACCATGCCGACGCCGACCGCCTATGATCTGGGCAAGGCAGCGGCGGAGGAAGTGGTGCGCGGCTACATGCAATCGCATGGCGACTGGCCGCGCTCGCTGGTCATCGATCTCTGGGGCTCGGCCTCACTGCGCACCGGCGGCGAGGAGATCGCGCAAGGATTGGCGCTGATGGGCTGCCGGCCGCAATGGGATTCGGCGACCGGCCGCATCACCGGCATCGAGGTATTGTCGCCGGCCACGCTCGGAAGGCCACGCGTCGATGTCACCTGGCGCATATCAGGCCTGTTCCGCGATATGTTCCCGACCCAGATCGCACTGATCGATGCCGCCGCCAACGCGGTAGCCGCCCGCGACGAGGACGATACGGAAAACCCGCTCGCGGCCAAAACCCGTGCCGACGGCAAGCTCAGCCCGCGCATCTTCGGCACCTCGCCCGGCACCTATGGCGCCGGCGTCGAGGATGTCTTGTCCTCCGGCAACTGGGCCGCGCGCGAAGAAATCGGCCGCGCCTATCTCGACGCCACCTCGCACGCCTATGGCGGCGCAGAAGGAGAAGGCATCTCGGTGCCCGGCGCCTTCGAAGGCCGCATCGCCGAAGCCGATCTTCTCGTCCACACCGGCGACGACCCCGGCCGCGATATCCTCGAGGGCTCCGCCGACGTCGCCTTCATTGGCGGGTTTTCGGCGGCCTTGGCAACCCTGGGCAGGCATGCCGACGTCATCGTGCTCGACACCACCGATCCGCAAAGGCCGAAGCCCCGCTCGGTAGGCGAAGCGGTATCGCGGGTGGTGCGCGCCCGCGCCGTCAATCCACGCTTCATTGCAGGCCAGATGCGCCACGGCCCACGCGGCGCCTCCGAATTTGCCGAAACCGTCGACCGGCTGGTCGGCTTTGCCGAAACCACACACGCCATTTCGGGAACGCTGATCGAGGCGGTTCATGACGCCTATCTCGGCGATCCACTGGTCCGCGCCTTCATCCTGCGCGAGAACCCCGCCGCCGCGAAAGTCATCGCCGAGCGCTTCCTGTCGGCGCGACGGCGTGGCCTCTGGCATCCCCTGCGCAATTCCATCGACGACGACTTGACGGCCATGATTGCCGAGGCCGAGGCGCTTGAGGTGGCTGCATGAACGCCTTCTCGCGCCGCGGCGCCTGCCCGGCTTTGTCGGCGCCAATGCAAACCGGCGACGGGCTTTTGGTGCGGCTCAATCCGGTTGTTGGAGGCCCGTCTTCTGGAGGCCCATCTTATGGAGGATTGTCGCCGAAGCTTTTGATCGGGATAGCCGAATCCGCTTTGCGGCACGGCAACGGCATCATGGAAGTGACAGCGCGCGGCAGCCTGCAGATACGCGGCCTGACGGCGGAAAGCGCGGCGCTGCTGGCGGCGGAGGTCGATGCGCTTGATATCGCGGTGCGCACCGGCGTGCCGGTCGAGACCGGGCCGCTGGCCGGCATCGATCCGCAAGAGATTGCCGATCCCCGGCCGCTGGCGGAGCGGATCAGGGCGGCAATTGAAGAGGCTGGGCTGACGCAACGGCTGGGGCCGAAGGTTTCGGTGATTGTCGATGGTGGCGGGCAGCTTGGGTTGGATGCGGTCACGGCCGATGTGAGGCTGAAGGCGGTGCGGGCCAGCGCTGGCGTGCTGTGGGCTGTGTCTGTTTCAGGTGACGGCCAAAGCGCGAGGCCGCTTGCGACGGTCGATGACGATGTAGCGCGCGATATTGCCGTTGCGGTGCTCAGGATGATTGCCGAGAAGAGTCGGGAGGCGCATGCGAGGGATTTGACGGACCGCCAATTGGCCTCTCTCGCAGGTTGGCACTCCGTCACACCCCCCTCTGTCCTGCCGGACATCTCCCCCACAAGGGGGGAGATCGGCAGTTCCGACGCCGGCTCTCGTCCTGCAACATCGGCGGTGGACGTGACGTCGGCAATTGGCGAAAGCGCCGATGACGGCTCAATCTCCCCCCTTGCGGGGGAGATGTCCGGCAGGACAGAGGGGGGTGTGCAGGATCGCCGACCTATCGGTCTTTTCTCTTTATCGACCGACCACGCCCTCGGCATCGCCCTCCCCTACGGCAGCATGCCGGCGGACAAAATCATCTCTCTCGCCCAAAGTGCTCTCACCTTCGGCACGTCAGAGATCCGCCTAGCCCCAGGCCGCGTCTTGCTTTTCCTAGGTCAGCCACCGGCCGCCAACTCATCGCTCCAACACACCGCCGCCACCCTCGGCTTCGTCATCTCCTCCACCGACCCGCGCACGCGCATTGCCGCCTGCCCGGGCACACCAGCCTGCGCCTCCGGCCGCATCGCCACGCGCGACATTGCCGAGACGATTGCCGCTGAAAATGCCGACATCCTCGACTTCACCCTGCACGTTTCCGGCTGCGCCAAGGGTTGCGCCCACCCCGGCTCGGCGGCGCTGACGATTGTCGGCGGCGAAAACGGAGCCGGACTTGTCGTGAACGCGACGGCAAAGGGCCTTCCTGCCGGCTACAGGCCGGGCTATGACGCCGCGCGCGGCATTGGCCGCGTGGCGGCAATGATCCGCAGCGCACGATATCAAGGCGAAACCGCCGCCGCTTGCCTGACAAGGCTCGGGCCGGTGGCAATCGCCGAGGCTTACCGACAGGCCCAAACTGAAAAACGGAAATGAGCATGGCCGCCTACGACTATATCCATGACGGCACGGCGATCTACGAGCGCTCCTTCGCCATCATCCGCGCCGAGGCCGATCTGTCGCGCTTCTCCGAAGCCGAGGCCGATGTCGCCATCCGCATGATCCATGCCTGCGGCCAGGTCGAAGCCGCCAGTCATTTCGTCTTCTCCACCGATTTCGTTGCCGCCGCGCGCACCGCTTTGGCGGCTGGCGCGCCAATTTTCTGCGACGCGGAAATGGTCTCGCATGGCGTCACCCGCGCCAGGCTGCCGGCCGGCAACGAGGTGATCTGCACCTTGCGCGATCCGCGCACGCACGACATCGCTGGGCAAATCGGCAACACCCGTTCGGCCGCCGCGATCGACCTTTGGGGCGAACGCTTGGCGGGGTCGGTGGTCGCCATCGGCAATGCGCCGACCGCGCTGTTCTATCTATTGGAAAAACTGCGCGACGGCGCGCCGAAGCCTGCGGCCATCATCGGCATGCCGGTCGGCTTCGTCGGCGCTGCCGAATCGAAGGACGCGCTGGCCGAGAATTCCTACGGCGTGCCTTACGCCATCGTGCGTGGCCGTCTCGGCGGCAGCGCCATGACCGCCGCAGCGCTCAATTCATTGGCGAGGCCGGGCCTGTGAACGCGCTTCCCAAAGGCCGTCTCGTCGGCGTAGGCACCGGCCCCGGCGACCCCGAACTGCTGACCCTGAAAGCCGCGCGCACCTTGGCGGAAGCCGATGTCGTGGCCTATTTCGCCAAGCGCGGCAACAACAGCAACGCGCGCGCCATCGTCGAAGCGCAGTTCCGGCCCGAAATGACGGAACTGCCGCTGCTCTATCCCGTCACCACCGAAATCGACAAGGACCACGACGACTACCGGTCGCAGATCACGGCTTTCTACGAGGAGTCGGCCGAGAGGGTCGCCGAGCACCTCGAAGCCGGCAGGATGGTTGCCGTGCTGTCCGAGGGCGATCCGCTTTTCTACGGCTCCTACATGCATCTGCATGTCCGGCTCGCTCATCGCTTCCCGACCGAAGTCATTCCCGGAATCACCGCCATGTCCGGCTGCTGGTCGCAGACTGGTGTTCCGATCGTCCAGGGCGACGACGTGCTGACGGTGCTGCCCGGCACGATGAGCGAATTCGAGTTGACGCGCAGGCTGGCCGACACCGATGCCGCCGTCATCATGAAGGTCGGCCGCAACCTGCCCAAGATCAGACGAGCGCTGGAAGCTACGGCCAAACTGTCGCGCGCCGTCTATGTCGAGCGCGGCACCATGGCCGGCAGCGTCTCCATGAAGCTTGCCGACAAGCAGGATGACAAGGCGCCCTATTTCGCCATCGTGCTGGTCGCCGGCTGGTCCGGCCGGCCTGGCGTCTTGGGAGCGCAGGCATGAGCGGTCGTCTCACCGTCATCGGCCTTGGCCCCGGCAATGCCCATCAGGTCACCCCGGAAGCCAGCCGCGCCGTCGCCGAGGCCAAATTCTTTTACGGCTACAAACCCTATCTCGACCGGCTGGAGCTGCGCCCGGATCAGACCCGCGTCGCTTCCGACAATCGCGAGGAACTCGCCCGCTCCAAGGACGCCTTGATCAAGGCGGCCGAAGGCCACGATGTCGCCGTCGTCTCTGGTGGCGATCCCGGCGTGTTCGCCATGGCTGCGGCCGTTTGCGAAGCGATCGAGGCCGGCCCGGCCGAATGGCGCGCGGTCGACATCGCCGTCGTGCCCGGCATCACCGCAATGCTCGCGGTCGCCGCCCGAATCGGCGCGCCGCTGGGCCATGATTTCTGCGCCATCTCGCTGTCCGACAATCTCAAGCCCTGGGAGCTGATCGAACTGCGCCTGCTGGCGGCGGCCGGCGCCGGCTTCGTAATCGCACTCTACAATCCCATCAGCAAGGCGCGCCCCTGGCAGCTCGGCCGCGCCTTCGAATGCCTGGCCGCGATTCTGCCCGGCACCACGCCGGTGATTTTCGGCCGCGCCGCCGGCCGCCCGGACGAGCGCATCGAGGTCACTCTGCTGGCCGATGTCGAGGCTGAAAAGGCCGACATGGCGACCTGCATCATCATCGGCTCGCCGGAAACAAGGATCATCAAGCGCGCGGAGAAGCCGGCGCTGGTCTACACGCCGCGTTCGTCCACGGGACGGACAAAATGATCGATCATCGCGGCGAGTTGTTCGACGGTTTCAGCCGAAGCAACATCCGGCAAAGCCGGCCTGCGGATCATGACCAGCTCAATCCCAAGCGCCCGCGCCGCAACGATCTTGCCATAAGTCGCCGCGCCGCCGCTGTTCTTGGACACGATGACATCGATGCGATACTTTTCGAGCAGCGCGCGTTCCTCCGCCTCACGAAACGGGCCACGGGCCAGAAGATAGCTCGCATCCGGCACGGCAAGCTTGGGCTCGATCGCGTCGACGCTGCGGACGAGATAATGATGCTGGGGCGCAGCTTCGAAAGCAGCGACCTCTTGCCGGCCCAGCGCCAGGAAAACACGGCGCGGCGCCGGTCCAAGCGCTCGCGCGGCATCGCCGGATGTATTGACCTCAGTCCAGCGGTCGCCTTCGACAGGCTCCCAGCCGGGGCGTCGCAGGGCAAGGATCGGCAAACTGGCAATGCGCGCCGCTTGCGCGGCATTGGCGGAGATTTGCACCGCATAGGGATGCGTGGCGTCGATCAGCAGGTCGGTGCCCGTCTCCCGCAGATAGGCGGCCAGCCCATCGGCACCGCCAAAGCCTCCGCTTCGCACCGGCACGCCTTGCGCGACCGGGCTTTCAGTGCGGCCAGCCAGCGACAGCGTGACCGAGGCTCGCGCCGCCAGTTTTCCGGCCAGTTGCCGGGCTTCGGTGGTGCCGCCGAGGATCAGAATGCGGTGGGTCATCATGCCTGCTAGGGGTCAATCGAGCGCCGCCTGGCTCACAATCGTCGGCATCGGCGAGGACGGTTTAGCGGGTCTCGGCGACGAGGCCAAGCAGCGGATTGCCCAGGCGGAGATCATCTTGGGCGGCAAGCGGCACCTGGCGCTGGTCGCCTCCTTCGCCAAGGGTGAGGCTCGCACCTGGCCGGTTCCGTTCGATGCTGAGATGCGAGACGTACTCGCCCTTGTAGGCAGGAACGTCTGCGTGCTCGCTTCCGGCGATCCGTTCTTCCACGGCGTCGGCGCCACCCTCGCCCGCAAGGTCAAGCCGCAGGAGATGCATGTCATCCCCGCACCGTCGGCCGTTTCGCTGGCGGCCGCGCGCCTTGGCTGGGCGCTGCAGGACATCGAGACCGTCTCGCTGCACGGCCGGCCGCTCGATCTGATCCGGCCGCTGCTGCAGCCAGGCGCGCGCATTTTGGCACTGACGTCGGATAGCGATGCGCCGGCGGCAATAGCGCGCCTGCTCACCGAACTCGACTTCGGCGCCTCACGACTGACGATCCTGGAGGCGTTGGGAGGGCCAAGCGAGAGCCAGCGCTCGACCCGCGCCGATGCCTTCGATCTCGAAAACATCCATCCGCTCAACGTGTTGGCGGTCGAAATTGACTCGGGTCCGGATGCGCGCGTCCTGCCGCTCACATCAGGCCTTGCCGATCATCTGTTCGACCATGACGGCCAGATCACCAAACGCGAGATCCGCGCCGTCACCCTGTCGGCGCTGGCGCCGCGGCGCGGCGAATTGCTGTGGGACATCGGCGCCGGCTCCGGTTCTATCGGCATCGAATGGATGCTGGCCCATCCTTCGATGCGCACCATAGCCATCGAGGCCGATCCGATCCGCGCCGCCCGCATTGGCCGCAACGCGGCCGCCTGCGGCGTTCCCGGCCTTGTCGTGGTGGAAGGCAGCGCCCCCAAGGCGCTTGCCAGGCTGGACACGCCGGACGCGATCTTCATCGGCGGCGGCGGCAGCGATGCCGGTGTCTTGAACGCTGCCATCAAAGCGCTGCGCACTGGCGGCCGTCTTGTGGCCAATGCGGTGACGCTGGAGATGGAAGCCTTGCTTCTCGCCCGCCATGTCTCGCTTGGCGGCGATCTCACCCGCATCGCCATCTCTCGCGCGTCGCCGGTCGGCGCGATGCAGGCATGGCGGCCAGCCATGCCAGTCACGCAATGGAGCTGGGTGAAGCCATGATGGTCGCGGGTATTGGCAGCCGAAAAGGGGTGAGCGTCGAGGACGTGCTTGCGGCGGTCGAAACCGCTGTAGAAGCGCATGGGCTTGCGATGACGGCGCTTTCGGCACTGGCGACGACCGAGTTCAAGAAGGATGAAGAAGCGATCTCTGCCGCTGGCCGCGTGCTGAATCTTCCGGTCATCGTCGTCGATGATGCAGCACTTCAGGCCGTCTCGTCGGACACGCTCAGCCATTCCGAGCTCTCGCAAGAACTCGCCGGCACCCCATCGGTTTCCGAGGCATCCGCCCTTGCCGTCGCCGGCAAAGGCGCCAGACTGCTCGGGCCCCGTACGGTGCTCGGCCCGGTCACTTGCGCCATCGCCATCAGCGGAGATGCGCCATGACCGTCCATTTCATCGGCGCCGGCCCGGGTGCCGCCGACCTCATCACGTTACGCGGCGCGAGGCTGCTGGCAAGCTGCCCGGTCTGCCTCCATGCCGGCTCGATCGTAGCGCCCGAATTGTTGCAGCACTGCGCGCCGGGAACAAGACTGATCGACACCGCACCTATGTCGCTCGACGAGATCGAGGCCGAGTATGTCGCGGCGCACAAGGTTGGCCACGATGTCGCCCGCCTGCATTCCGGCGACCTGTCTGTATGGAGCGCCGTGGCCGAGCAGATCCGCCGGTTGGAAAGGCATGGCATTCCCTACACGCTGACGCCCGGCGTCCCCTCCTTCGCCGCTGCTGCCGCCGCATTGCGCCGCGAACTGACCATTCCCGAGATCGCGCAAAGCCTGGTGCTGACCCGCATTTCCGGGCGCGCATCGAAAATGCCGCCCGGCGAAACGCTCGCCGGCTTCGGCCGCACCGGCGCCACGCTCGCTATTCATCTTGCCATCCACGCCATCGATCGCGTCGTCGCCGAGTTGACCCCACACTATGGCGGCGATTGCCCGGTGGCGATCGTCTTCCGCGCCTCCTGGCCGGACGAACGCGTGCTGACCGGCACGCTGGCGACCATCGAAGCGTTGCTGGCCGCCGATCCGATGGAGCGCACGGCGATCATCTTTGTCGGCCGCTCGCTGGCGGCGGAAGGTTTTGGCGAGAGTTCATTGTACGACGCCCACTATCAGCGGCGTTTTCGCGGACGGGACGGATTGTGAGCGGCAGCACCAAAAAAACCGGCGAAAACGCCACGCTCGAAAAAGCCTTGTCCCGGCTGAATTTCAAGCCGCGACGGCTGGAACCGGGCCATGTCTGGCTGGCCGGCGCGGGTCCCGGCGATCCTGGCTGCCTGACCCTGGAAGTGCTGGCTGCGTTGGCCGAGGCGGACGCCTTGGTCTACGACGCGCTGGTCTCTCCCGATGTCGTCGCCGTTGCCGAAAGCGCAGAGCTGTTCTTTGCCGGCAAGCGCGGCGGAAAACCGTCGATGAAACAGGACGATATCACCGCTTTGCTGGTGCGGCTGGCGCGCGACGGCCGCCGCGTCGTCAGGCTGAAGGGCGGCGACCCCTATATTTTCGGCCGCGGCGGCGAAGAAGCTTTGGCGCTGGTGCGCGAAAACATTCCGTTCCGCGTCCTTCCCGGCCTGACATCGGGCCTCAGCGCACTGGCCACCACCGGCATCCCGGCCACCATGCGCGGCATCAACAAGGCGGTGATCCTGGCCACCGGCCATGCCGCCGGCACCGATGACGATATCGACTGGGCGGCGATCGCCCGCACCGGCCAGCCTGTCGTCGTCTATATGGGCATGGCCAATCTGCCGCTGATATCAGCCGCACTGCTCGATGGCGGGCTGGCGCCGTCGACGCCGGCGGCGGTGATCGTCGCCGCGACGACGCCGCAGGAGCGGACCGTCGTCGCAACGCTCGCCACCATTGCCGAGCAAGCGGCCGCCGCCGGTCTTGCCTCGCCGGCGCTGATCGTCGTCGGCGGCATCGTTGCAATGCGCGCGGCACTGGCAGGGCAAGCATGACGGCCCGCGCCATCATCATCGGCGCGCCGCGCTCCGGCTCGGGCAAGACCAGCGTCACCATCGGCATCCTGCGCGCGCTAACCCGGCGAGGGCTGAAGGTGCGGGGCGCCAAATCCGGCCCAGATTATATCGACCCCGGCTTCCACACCGCCGCCACGGGCCTGTCTGGCGTCAACCTCGACAGTTGGGCAATGCCGCCCTCGCTGCTCAACGCGCTCGCCGCGCAGGCCGCCGACGACACCGATTTTGTCATCCTCGAAAGCGCCATGGGGCTGTTCGACGGCATTCCGGCCTCGCCGGGCCGCACCGGTTCGGCGGCCGATCTGGCGCGGCTCTACGGCCTGCCCGTGCTGCTGGTGCTCGACGTTTCCGGCCAGTCGACCACCGCAGCAGCCGTCGCCAAGGGTTTTGCCACCTATGATCCGGATGTGCGCATGGCCGGCGTCGTGCTCAACCGGCTGGGCAGTGAGCGCCACCGCAAGCTGTGCAGCGAGGCCATCGAGGCGATCGGCCTGCCGGTCGTCGGCGCCATCCTGCGCGATCCCACGCTCAATTTGCCCGAGCGCCACCTCGGCCTCGTCCAGGCCGGCGAGTATGACGACCTGATGACGCATCTCGACCGGCTGGCCGACATGGCGGAAAAGTCGCTCGACCTCGATGCGATCATGGCCCTGGCGACACCCCTCACCCCGGCACATGGCGGCTTCGACGACGCGCTGGCGCCGCCCGGCCAGCGCATCGCACTGGCCGAGGATGCCGCCTTCACCTTCCTCTATCCACATGTCGCCGCCTACTGGCGCAAGGCGGGTGCCGAAATCGTCCCGTTCTCGCCGCTCGCCAACGAAGCGCCCGACGAGACCTGCGATGTTTGCTGGCTGCCCGGCGGCTATCCCGAGCTTCACGCCGGCCGCCTCGCCGCCGCCGCGACTTTCCGCGCCGGGATGACCCGTTTCGCCGCGACAAAGCCCATCCATGGCGAGTGCGGTGGCTTCATGGTGCTGGGCGGAGCGCTGGAGGACGCGTCAGGCGAAACGCATGCCATGCTCGGCCTGCTCGGCCATTCCACCAGCTTCGCCAAACGCAAGATGAATCTCGGTTATCGCGAGGCTCGGTTGCGCGCCGATTGCCCGCTGGGCTCACAAGGCGCGCTGATCCGAGGCCACGAATTCCACTATGCGCAGATGACGGCCACCGGCAATGACGAGCCGCTGGCCGACCTCGCCGACGGGCAGGGCAACCCGATCGGCGCCTCGGGCTACCGGCGCGGCCATGTCAGCGGCACCTTCTTCCATGCGATTGCGAGGGGCTAAAGCATGAAGTTCAAGAATCTGGCTCTTTCACCGCGGCAGGTCGTCGACGACATCGCGCTTTGCCTGGTCTTCTTCACCAGTCTGCCGCTGCCCGTCTTCGATTTTCGCGGCCGCAGTCTTGCCGCCGCGATCTGGGCAGCCCCCATTGCCGGACTTGTCGTCGGCCTGATCGGCGCCATCGTCTTCGCCACGGCGGAACGGTTTGGCCTGGCCATGGGGCCAGCGGCCGCACTTGCGCTTGTGGCAACCGTGCTCACCACCGGCTGCCTGCATGAGGACGGGCTATCCGACGTCGCCGACGGCTTTGGCGGCGGCAAATCACGCGGCCGCAAACTCGAGATCATGCGCGACAGCCGCATCGGCGCCTATGGTGCGGCGGCGCTGGGCCTGTCGCTGCTGATCCGCTGGAGCGCGCTGTCGGAACTCGTCGACCCTACACAGGCCCTGTTCGCCCTCCTGGCCGCGCACGCGGCCTCGCGCGGCCTGCTTGGCGCTTTCATGCATCTGCTGCCTCCAGCGCGCGTCGACGGCCTCTCGGCCGATGCCGGCACCGTCTCGCAGGAAACCGCCATGGCCGGCGCCGTGCTCGGCGCGATCCCGCTGCTCCTGCTCGGATTGGGCGGCGCCGTCTTCGCGCTGATCCTGCTTGGCCTGCTGTTTGCCGCTTTCCGCGCCCTTTGCCTCAACCAGATCGATGGCCAGACCGGCGACACGATCGGAGCCTTGCAGCAGGCAAGCGAGATCGCGGTGCTGCTCGTCGCTTCCGTAGCGCTTTCCTGATCCTTGGCCTGATCCCTTGGCCTGATTCCTTTTCGGAGACTTTGCCCCCATGCCCTTCAAATCGCTTAGTGAATTGCGCGCCGCCTGCCTCGACCTGCCGGCCGGCAGCGATGCCGCGGCCAATGCGGTCGTCCGCCGCCAAGACACGCTGACCAAGCCGCAAGGCAGCCTTGGCCGGCTGGAGACGATCGCCGCGTGGTTGGCACGCTGGCAGGGCCGCGACATGCCAAAACTCGACCGCGTCAAGGTTTTCGTCTTCGCCGGCAACCATGGCGTCACCGCGCAAGGCGTTTCGGCCTATCCTTCGGAGGTCACCGTGCAGATGGTGGCGAATTTCGCCGGCGGCGGTGCCGCCATCAACCAGCTTGCCCGCATGGCCGGCGCCGAACTCGACGTCATTCCGCTCGATCTCGACCATCCCACCGGCGATTTCACCCAAGTGCCGGCGATGGACGAGAAGTCGTTCCTCGCCGCCGTGTCGGCCGGCTACGACGCGGTGACAAAAGACCTCGACCTCGTCTGCTTCGGCGAAATGGGCATCGGCAACACCACGCCTGCAGCCGCCATTTCAGCCGCCTTGTTCGGCGGCGGTGCTGAAAAATGGACCGGGCGCGGCACCGGTGTCGACGACGCCGGCCTCAAGCGCAAGGTGGTCGCCATCGAAGCCGGCCTGGAGCGCCACGCCGCCGCCCTTGCCGATCCGCTTGCTATCGCTGCCACGCTCGGCGGCCGCGAACTCGCCGCCATCTTCGGCGCCACGCTGGCCGCCCGCCATGTGGGCATACCCGTGCTGCTCGACGGCTTCGTCTGCACCGCCGCCGCGGCCCCGCTGGCCAGACTGCACCCGACCGGCCTCGCCCACACAATTGCCGCGCACGTTTCGGCAGAATCCGGCCACCGTGGCCTGCTCGAAGCCCTCGGCCTGCCGCCGCTGCTCGATCTCGGCATGCGGCTCGGCGAAGGCTCCGGCGCGTGCCTCGCCGTCAACATCGTCCGCTCGGCGCTGGAATGCCATGCCCGCATGGCAAGTTTTGCAGAAGCGGGTGTTTCGGAGAAGTAGGTATCCAACCCCCGTATCGACCGACAAAGAAGCCGTTGTTACGACAAAGGAAGCATCTTCCGGCATCGGCGATTCTCAACCGGGGAAAAGAGCATTGCTTTTCGATTCGGCCGGTTTCTGAGCCGCATTTTTCAACGCGGCTGAATCGCCACGAGATCCGGATAGCGGTTGAAGAATCACGGCCAGACGCATGCTCGAGACGCGTCAAACGCGTCTCGTTTTCA
Source organism: Mesorhizobium sp. M7A.F.Ca.US.010.02.1.1 (assembly GCF_004023085.1). Taxonomy (NCBI): domain Bacteria; kingdom Pseudomonadati; phylum Pseudomonadota; class Alphaproteobacteria; order Hyphomicrobiales; family Phyllobacteriaceae; genus Mesorhizobium; species Mesorhizobium sp. M7A.F.Ca.US.010.02.1.1. The sequence goes on from NZ_RZRV01000016.1 coordinate 111,729, forward strand.
GGGTCTTTCCACCAACTCTTCTAGAAATTTGGTGGGTGCGCACAGGATTGAACTGTGGACCCGCTGATTAAGAGTCAGCTGCTCTACCAACTGAGCTACGCACCCACTCGGCCGGCAAAAACCGGCGTTGGCGGGCATATAGCCGCCACCATCGGTCCTGTCCAGCCCTGCCGGAATCATTTCCCGACAAATCGACCGAGCATGCGTTCAATCAGATGAACAGCTTGCCCTCCGCCACCTTGATCGCGTTGCCGCCAATGCGCGCCGAGGCCAGTTTTCCGCCTTGCACGGTCAGTTCGAGGCGGATGCGCGATGGCCGGCCCATCTCCAGCCCCTGCTCGATCCACAGCTGCGAAATGCCGTCGGTCGGCGCGTCGAAATGCATGATGGCGCCGGCAAAGGCCGCAGCCGCCGAGCCGGTCGCCGGATCCTCGTAGGAAGGCGTGCCGGGCACGATCATGCGGACATGGAAGGCGCTTTCGTGGTTCACCGTTTCGCGGCAGTAGACATAGGGACTGGCGAAGGCCCACTCGCTCTTGCGCGGCGCCAGTTCCGACCAGGCCTGGTTGTCCAGCCGGATCCGGCCCGCCGCTTCGAGATTGGCAACCGGAATGGTGACGTAGGGCACGCCCGCCGACCAGAACGCGACGCGGTGATTCTCGAAGCCGATCTCGTGCGGCGTCAACCCAAGCGCCGCACAGATCGCCTCCGGATCGGCCTCGAGCTTCAGCGGCTCCGGCAGCTTCGCCAGGTCGAACTCGGCAAAGGTGTTGCCGTCATGCTTGCTGACGGCGCACCGCACCGGGCCGATGTTTTCTTCCAGCACGAAGATGCCGGCGCCGCCCTCTTCCGCCAGTTCGGCCAGCGCGATCGCCGCACCCACCGTCGGATGGCCGGCGAACGGCATTTCATAGTCGGGCGTGAAGATGCGGATGCGATTTTTATGCTTGGGATTGTCCGGCGGCAGCACGAAAACCGATTCCGACAGGTTGAATTCGCGCGCGATGGCCTGCATCGCGGCCGTGTCCAATCCCTTGCTGTCCAGCACGACGGCCAAGGGATTGCCGGCCAGTCGCTCGGTCGTAAACACATCGTAAAGCAAGTAATTCCGGGTTTTCATTCCTGCCTCAATCCCAACATGGGCGAAATTTAATTTGATATTTGAACCAGTAAGCCTGATCTGTGCACAGATAGGGACACTACGCGTTATAGGGGTCCAGCGTGGACCAGATTGTCAATCTGCCAAAGACGGAATCGGATTCCGCCATCGAGACGGCGCTCGGGCTCGACATGACGGGTCGGCGCAAGTCGCGCCGGCGCGGCTGGCTCTATGCGCTGCTGGCGCTGATCGTGGTCGTCGCCGGGCTTGGCGTCTATCAGTGGTATGCCGGCTCGCCGGCCAGGATCGACTACACCACCGTGCCTGCCGCCAAGGCCGACCTCACCGTCGCAGTATCCGCAACCGGCACGCTGCAGCCCCTGACCCAGGTCGACATTTCAAGCGAACTGTCCGGCATCATCCGCTCGGTCTCGGCCGAGGAGAACCAGCAGGTCAAGAAGGGTGACGTGCTGGCGACCCTCGACACGGTGAAACTCGAAGTCCAGATCGAGCGCGCCGAAGCTTCGGCCAAGGCCGCCGCCGCCAATGTCGAGGACGCCACGGTTACGCTGGCCGAAAACGAGAAGGCGCTGGTGCGCGCCGCGGAACTGACTAGGCGCGGCATGGCGACCGACCAGTCGCTTGAAGCAGCAACCGCCACGCGCGACCGTTCCAAGGCAGCGCTGGACAGTGCGCAGGCCAACCTCGCCATCGCCCAGGCCGACCTCAAGGCGCAGCAGACCGACCTTGCCAAGAGCACCATCTATGCGCCGATCGACGGCATCGTGCTGACGCGATCGGTCGATCCCGGCCAGACGGTTGCCTCCTCGCTGCAGGCGCCGGTGCTGTTCATCATCGCCGCCGATCTCAGGAACATGGAACTGGTGGCGGCGGTCGACGAAGCCGACATCGGCGCGGTCAAATCCGGCCAGCATGCCCGCTTCACAGTCGATGCCTTCCCCGAGCGGCCGTTCGATGCCGAGATCCGCGACATCTCCTATGCCTCCGTCACCACCGACGGCGTCGTCACCTACAATGCGCGGCTCGAGGTCGACAACAACGAGCTGTTGCTGCGGCCCGGCATGACCGCCACCGTTTCGGTCGTCACCAAACAGGCCAAGGGCGTGCTCACCGTGCCGGCCACCGCCTTCCGCTATCGTCCGGCGCAGCAGGCCGCCCGCGGCTGGAGTCTGAGCGACCTGTTCACCGGCCGCATGGGGCACCCCGGCGGCAACCGCCAGCGCCAGGCCGCCACAGTGCCCACCGACGGCTCGCGCACGCTCTACGTGCTGGAGAATGGGCGTCCGCACCCGGTCAACGTCAAGATCGGCTCCACCGACGGCGAACTGACCGAGATCATTTCGGGCCTGGACGAAGGCGCTCAAATCATCACCGCGTCGCAGCAGCGGAGCTGATGCCGTGGCTGCGGGCGCGACCCTCATCACCTTCGACAAGGTCTGGAAGAGCTACGGCCAGGGCGAGGCCAAGGTGCATGCGCTGGCGGGCGTCGATCTTGCCATCCGGCGTGGCGAATTCGTCGCCATCATGGGTCCGTCCGGCTCCGGCAAGTCGACGGCGATGAACGTCATCGGCTGCCTCGACACGCCGACGGCCGGAACCTATTCCTTCATGGGCATCGACGCCGGCCGCCTCGACCGTAACCGCCGCGCCATGCTGCGCAACCTTTATGTCGGCTTCGTCTTCCAGGGCTACAATCTGCTGGCCCGCACCACGGCGGCCGAAAATGTCGAACTGCCGCTGATCTATCGCGGTGTTGCCGCGCGAGAGCGCCGAGACCTTGCCATGCAGGCCCTGGCGGAGGTCGGCCTTGTCGGCCGCGAGCACCACACGCCGGCCGAACTGTCCGGCGGCCAGCAGCAGCGCGTGGCGATCGCGCGCGCCATCGTCACCCGCCCGACACTCCTCGTCGCCGACGAGCCGACCGGCAATCTCGACACCGCCCGCACGCACGAGATCATGGAACTGCTCACCCGGCTCAACACCGAGCTCGGCCTGACCATCGCCATGGTCACGCATGAGGCCGACGTCGCCGACTATGCCGAACGCACCATCCGCTTCCTCGACGGCCATGTCGCTTCGGATTCCAGGAAGCTGGAGATCGCACAGCCATGATCTGGGAAACCGTCCGCCTCTCGCTGCGCTCGATCCGCCGCAACGTGCTGCGCTCGTTCCTGACCTTGCTCGGCATCGTCATCGGCGTTGCCGCCGTCATTGCCATGCTCACCATCGGCTCCGGCACCACGCAAAAGGTCAAGGCCGACATCTCCAAGCTCGGCAGCAATCTGCTGGTGGTCCGCTCCGGCCGCCCGGCCGGCCCCGGCGGACCGGGCGGGCTCGACCAGGTGGTGCGTCCGCTGGCCGAAAAGGATCTGACGGCGCTGGTGGCGCATCTAACTGGCGCCCGCGCGATTTCACCGGCCTCGCAAAAGCAGGTTCGGGTCATCTTCGGCACCGAGAGCCTGACCTCGGGCGTCACCGGCACCGACAGCGCCTATCTCGATGCGCGCGACTGGAAGCTGGTGTCGGGCCGCCCGTTCAGCGATTCCGAAACCCGCTCGGGCACCGGCGTGTGCCTGATCGGCGAAACGGTGCGCCAGCAGTTCTTCGGCGCCGGCGATCCGGAGGGCGAGATCATCCGCGTCAACCGCACCTCCTGCAAGATCATCGGCCTGCTCGAGCCCAAGGGCTATACCGGCTTCGGCCAGGACCAGGACAATGTCGTGCTGATGCCGCTGCACGCCTACCAGCGCCGCATCGCCGGCAACCGCGACATCGACAACATATACATCGCCGCCGATGACCGTACGCCGACCAGCGAGTTGCAGCCGCGCGTCGAGGACATTTTGCGTGATGCGCGCCGCATCACGCCGGACCGCGAGAGCGATTTCGCCATCCGCGACATGACCCAGATCGCCGACGCCATGGCCAGCGCCACAACCACCATGACCGGCATGCTGGGCGCCGTCGCCGGCGTCAGCCTGCTGGTCGGCGGCATCGGCATCATGAACATCATGCTGGTGTCGGTCACCGAGCGCACCCGGGAGATCGGCATCAGGCTGGCCATCGGCGCGCATGAGAAGCACATCCTGATCCAGTTCCTGGTCGAGGCGACGGTGCTGTCGCTGCTCGGGGGCATCATCGGCATCCTGATCGGCCTGGCATTGGCCGGCCTCGCCGCGGTGACGCTGACCATCCCGTTTGCGCCGAGCCCGGCGGTGATCCTGCTCGCCGTCGGCTTTTCCGCCCTGATCGGCATGGTCTTCGGCTTCTTCCCGGCATTGCGCGGCGCCAGGCTCGATCCGATCGACGCGCTAAGGCACGAATAGGGCAACCCGGCCAGAACGCGGCCGGCGCTCCGACCCGGTTTTGCACAGTCTTCGACGTTTCCACCCGGCCCGCCACTGTCCCCACACTGTTCGCGATGCTAGGGCAATTGACCTTGGGTGGAGGAATAGCGGGATGAGCAAGAAGGCGCGATTGATCCTGGCGATGGTCATCATCGAGGCGGCTCTTGCAGGCATCTGGTGGTATCTCGCCCGCTACGGCATGGCCAATCCCGACCGCGTCACATCGGATTTCCAGGCAGTCGTCGGCCAGACGATGGGAATGGCGATTGGCGGCTTGCTGGGCATCGGCTTCATCCTGTTCCTCGTCGCTGCCCACAACGATCGCAAGGCGGCACAGGACAAAACGCGCCCTTAATCCATGTTTGCGAAATGCCACTCGATCAGCGGCTTCATGTGCGGCGAGAGCCCATCCGGCAGGTCGGCCGCATGGCGGATGATCACCGGCCCCTGGATCTCCGGCTCGGTCTCGGTGGCGACGAAGGCTGAGATGCGCCTGGCGATCTCGTCTGCGGGCGCCGTCTCGTGATAGCGGCGGAAGATCACCGTGCCGCTGCTGGTCGACATGGCGTGGTATCGCTTGCCGCGTTCAGCACCTGACAGGTCGAGCCCAGTTTCCTCGCGCACCTCACGCATCATGTTGAAATCGACATCGACCAGCCCATCGCGAAAATCGATCGGCTCGAACGAGCCGGCAGCGAAATAGACGCGGCCGGCATTGACTGTGTGCGGCCCCATGCGGATCGCCACCAGCGCATTGTCGCCGGCCACCAGCATGGCATGGGCATAGGCATGCTCGGCGCCCGAATTCTCGCGCCGCTTCCGCCACAGCATGAACGTCGAGTAATTGACCGCATGGCAGCGGCCGACGAGACGGCTGTCGCGGTAGGCAAGTTGCGACAGCAGCACCACCATGCCGTCGAACAGCGCCGGATTGGCGGCGATTTCGTGCTGCCAGTTCTCGGCGATCGCCTCTGCATTGTCCCTTGCGAAAGGGTGCGGACCGGGATCGAGCCGGACGTCGATGTCGTCGACCGGCAGGATGACGTTGCGCGGCAGGTCGAAACTCATACCGTATCAGGCCCCAATACTGCTTACCGGACAATGTCCAGCGTGATCGCCACCGGGCAATGATCCGATGCCTTCGGCCGGTCCCAGCCGGCGCGCGGAAACCGCTCGACCTCCTGGCCGGGCGGAAAAATGGTGCGCCAGGGCTGGCCGTTGCGGATAATGTCGGGAACGGCCGTTGCGTTGCTGGCGGCGAGCCCCTTCGACAACAGAATGTAGTCGAGTTGGCACAGATGCCGCTCTTCGGGTCCTCGCGTGTGGTAGAAACTCCAGCGGTTCATCTCCGGCCGCCGCTCGACGACATTTTCGCAAAAGCCGCCTGCCGTCAGCACGTTGATGCAGGACAGGGCTTCGTCGACCACCTCGAAGCGATAACCGTCGATCGCATCGCCTGCTACCTTCACGCGCTGGCGATAGTCATTCATGTCGCCGCAGATCGCCCAGCGTTTGTCGGCGGCCCCACTTTTGTCAGCGGTGTCCCCACCGAAGCGCTCCTCGATGATGCGGCGCACGGCCTGCGCCTCCGCGATGCGCACCGGCATCGTCGCCTCGCGCCCGTCGAGTCCGTTGCGCGGCGAGCCCATCGACTTGAAATGCACGAGATAGAGCGTCAGCGGCACGCCGCCCACGGTGACGTCGATCTCCAGGCAGTCGCGCCGGAAAATGCGCTCATTGGCCTGATTGCCCAGTACCTCGAGTTCCGGCGTGTGCAGCCCGAACTGCTCGTAGGTGACGTAGGCGTGGCTGGTCATGCGCACGAATTCGATCGGCTGGCCCTGCGCGGTCTCGTTGCGCATCATCACGGCAACGTCGATACCGCGCGAATCATTGCCCGATGTGGTGTATTTCTGCCGGTAGCCCTGCCCCACCATCTTGAACAAATAGCCGTATTCGAAGGCCTTCAGCGCTTCGATGTTGTCGACCTCCTGCATGCAGATGATGTCGGCCCGGGTGGCAGCGATTGCCAGCGCCGTCAGTTGGCGCGTGTCGTCGGACTGGGCGATGGCGCGGGCCTGCTCCAGGATCCTGTATTCCGCCTCGCTCTGGATATCGAACAGCGCCAGCGTTCGATCCTCGTTGAGCTGGTTGCGATAGCCGGAAAAATCGAACCTGTTCATCAGGTTCTCGACATTGAAGGTGGCAAGGCGCAGCGACATGCCATGACCTTTGCCCGCAAGTGCTTCGGAAAACAAGCGCGCAAAACCACCATCTGAGATCGATTGGTCCTGGGCGCGTTCGCGTCATGGTTGACGGAACCTTTCCGTTCATCCGCCGTTCAGATGCAAACATCCATTGTTGCCCATTCCTCGGGTGGGCGTGGGGCCTGTAACTCTTGGAGAGTGCAATGAGTTCGCTCTTTTCTTCCACGGTCAAATCGGGGCTGATAGCCCTCGGTATCCTGTCCGGCGTCACGGCACCGTCCGCCGCCGGACCGATCATGCAGCCGGATCTGTCGATACCAACCAGCACGGCGGCGCCGAATGTCACGCCGGTTCGCGACAGTTGGGCCGGCGGCAACAACCGTCAGTTCAACAACGACGATTGGAGATGGCGCCGGTCGGGCAATTGGGACGGCGGCCGTCGACACTGGCAGGGCGGCGGCGGTAACTGGAATGGTGGAGACAACTGGCGTTGGCGCCATGGTCGCCATCACTATCGCGGCGGCCGTTACTACGATGATGGCGCGAGTGCCGCGATCCTGGGCCTTGGCCTGGGGCTTGGCCTCGGCAGCATGTACAACAATTACGACTACTATGACCGGCCGGCGCCGCGCCGCTACTACCGCGCGGGACGGCTTTCGAGCGCCCATGTCCAATGGTGCTACAACCGCTACCGGTCGTACCGGGCCTACGACAACACCTTCCAGCCCTACAACGGCCCGCGCCAGCAGTGCTACTCACCCTATTGAGCTGACCTGTAGCTGAGCCGACCGACAGAATGAAAAAACGGCGCCACTTGGCGCCGTTTTTTGTTCATGGAAGCCGCTGTTTTCGAGCGCTTGTGGATTTCGCTCAGTTCTTGGCCTTGTCGACCAGCTTGTTCTTGGAAATCCAGGGCATCATCGCGCGCAGCTTGGCGCCGACTTCCTCGATCTGGTGGCTGTCATTGTTGCGGCGGATGCCTTTGAAGCGGGACATGCCGGCGCGATATTCCTGCATCCACTCCGAGGTGAATTTTCCCGTCTGGATGTCCTTCAGCACGCGCTTCATCTCGGCCTTGGTCTCGGCGGTGATGATGCGCGGACCCGAGACATATTCGCCCCATTCGGCAGTGTTCGAGATCGAGTAGTTCATGTTGGCGATGCCGCCTTCATAGATCAGGTCGACGATCAGCTTGACCTCGTGCAGGCACTCGAAATAGGCCATCTCAGGCGCGTAGCCGGCTTCCACCAGCGTCTCGAAACCGGCCCGGATCAACTCGACCAGACCGCCGCACAGCACGACCTGCTCGCCGAACAGGTCGGTCTCGCATTCCTCGCGGAAATTGGTCTCGATGATGCCCGAACGGCCGCCGCCGACGCCGCAGGCGTAGGACAGCGCCAGGTCGAGCGCATTGCCCGAAGCGTCCTGGTTGACGGCGACCAGGCACGGCACGCCGCCGCCCTTCTGGTATTCGCCGCGCACCGTGTGGCCGGGACCCTTCGGCGCGATCATGACGACGTCGACCGTCGACTTCGGCTCGATCAGGCCGAAATGCACGTTGAGGCCGTGCGCGAAGGCGATTGCGGCACCGTCGCGGATGTTCGGCGCGATCTCGTTTCTGTAGATGTCGGCCTGCAGTTCGTCCGGCGTTGCCATCATCATCAGGTCGGCCCATTTGGCGGCGTCCGCCACGCTCATCACCTTGAGCCCGTCGGCCTCGACCTTGTTGGCGGTCGCCGAGCCGGCCTTGAGGCCGATGGCGATCTCCTTGGCGCCGGAATCCTTGAGGTTGAGCGCATGCGCCCTGCCTTGGCTGCCATAGCCGATGATGGCGACCTTCTTGCCCTTGATCAGATTGAGATCGGCATCACGATCGTAATAGACGCGCATTTTGTCTTCCTTCCCGTTTTTACAAATCAGAGGGCCTTGCGGCCGGTTGTTGCTCCATGAAGAGCGAGAAACTGCTGCGTCGCGCGCGCGGCATCGCCGCCGATCGCCGCCTCAGTCAATTCCAGCCGGTCGCCAAGCAGCAGACGGATCTGCACGTCGCGGGCGACCAGCCCGAAAAAGGTGCGGAACGCCGTCTCGGCATCCGCGAAATCCAAAAGACCGGTCCGTCGGCCGGCCTCAAGCACCGGCTTCAACCGTTTGGCCAATGCGAAGCGGCCGTTCTCAAGCACGACGGCGCCGAGATTGTCCTTACCCGAGCCCGCATGGCTGACCGCCACCCGGTTGAGGGCGATCGACGTGTCGCTGGAGATCACCTTAAGCCAGTCCGAGGCAAAGCGTTCGAGGCTTGCGGTCAGCGAGGCAAGATCGAGCCCCTTGCCGTCAACCGGCGCCACCCGCACTTTCGAGGCCTGCCACTGCACCGTCGCCGTCAGCAGCCCGTCACGGTCGCCGAACCATTTGTAGAGCGTTTCCTTGGAGCAGCTAGCGCGGCGCGCCACGGCGTTCATGGTCAGATGATCGCCCTCCTCGACCAGCAGCCGCAACGCCGCGTCGAGGACGGCCTTCTGCCGTTCTGTCAGCGCTTCGCTGGTGTCGATGTCGGGCAAGATGTGCAACACGCTCTTCTCTCGAAAGGCAGGCCGCCGATCACTCGGCAATCCGTACCGTACGTTACGGTTCGGCATATTGCGCATTCCAAGGCCGCACGCAAGAGGACGAGAGCAAAATATCTGCAAGTGGATGAGCGTTGCCGCGCGCGACAGCCTCGCCTAGTCGCCGGCTGGCGGTTGACGCAGCCGTCCAAGCAATGCCGAGACCATGGTCAGCTCATCCGCCGACAATTTGGCGCCTACCAGTTCCGCAATCGAGCGTCCGTAGACAGCCCACATCTGGCGGCGTATCTCTCGCCCGCTGGCGGTGATGCGGATGGTCTGGCCACGGCCGTCATCGGCCACCGGCAGCTTCTCCACCAGTCCGTCGGCCTCTAGGCGGGCCAGAAGCCGAGAGATGTTGTATTGCGCGAACAGCGTGCGCTCGATGAGCTGGAACGGCCGCAGCCCGCCCTCACCCGCCTCGGCGAGCTCATGCAGCACGTCGTACCAGGCAAGCGGCGGCAGGCCGGCGGCCTTCAACGCCTCCTCGGCGCTTTCCATCAGCTGGCGCGAAACGCGCATCAGGCGAGCCCAGGCCTTGATGGCTTCGGGCGAAGGCGTGGCTTTCTCGGTCATGGCGCATTCCTAGACGATAGATGCAATTGCATCAAGCTTGACGGTCGATGCATGTGCATCTATATAGATGCAATTGCATTAACCCTGGAAAGCCGATCCGATGAAACACGAAACCTGCACACGCGCCGACAAGCTCATTCTCGTCAGCCATCACCTTTGCCCCTATGTGCAGCGCGCCGCGATTTCGCTGGCCGAAAAGGGCGTGCCGTTCGAGCGCGTCGATATCGACCTCGCCAACAAACCGGACTGGTTCAAGGCGATCTCGCCGCTCGGCAAGGTGCCGCTGCTGCGGGTACAGCGAAATGGTGAGGAAACGGCGATCTTCGAATCGGCCGTCATCCTCGAATTCCTCGAAGAGACGCAGGCCAACCCCCTCCACCCTGTCGATCCCTATGCCCGCGCCCGTCATCGCGCCTGGATCGAGTTCGGTTCGGCAACCCTCAACGCCATCGGCCGGTTCTATTCAGCCTCGACCGAGGCTGGCTTCCTTGCCGAATCCAGCGCGCTGTCCGCCATGTTCGATCGCCTCGAAGCCGAGCTGGCGGACGAGCCCGGCGGACCCTGGTTCGCCAGCAAGCACTTTTCGCTGGTCGACGCCGTTTACGGTCCGGTCTTCCGCTATCTCGATGTCTTCGACCGCATCGGTGATTTCGGCATTCTGGACGGCAAACCGCTCGTCCGAGCCTGGCGCAAGGCGTTGAGTGAACGCCCGTCGATCAGGCAAGCCGTGGCGCCGGACTATCCGCAGCGCCTGCATGCTTTCCTGCAAGCGAAGGGATCGCACCTTTCAGGCCTCATCCGGAAAAACGATCCAGCCACCGCGCTTCGGTCAGCCCAATCCGCTTGAACGGATCGATCACCGTACCGGCCACCATCGAGGCGAGAAACTGCGGCGCCGGCGGGATTTTTGCCACCGTCGCCACCAGCCTGTCGCGGATCAAGGGCAGCGCCACCGAATCCGACTGGTAGAACGGCGTGAATGCCAGCGACAGCGCCTGGAAGATGCGGACATGCCAGCGCCGCGCCTTCGCATAGGCCTCCAGTGCTGCGTCGACACTCGTTGTCCGCACCAGCGCATGGCTGAGCGCCGCCGCGTCGAGCAGCGCCATGTTCGCCCCTTGCCCGAGTTGCGGACTGGTGGAATGCGCCGCGTCGCCGATGACGGCCAATCGCCTACCGGCCGGGAGCTTCATCGTGTGGTGGCCGTAGCGGGCCAGCGAGAGCTGGTCGAAACTGTCGATCTGGCTGGTGAACGCCTCGCTCTGTGGCCACAGCCGGACCACCCTTTCCTTCCAGGCGTTCAGGCCGCGGACGCGCACCTCATCGGCATCCGACGGCTTCAGGCTCCAGAAGAAGGCCGCCATCTTTTCAGCGCCCGGCTGCGGCCGGCCGACCGGCAGCACGCCGATCATCACGCTCGCTTTGTCGTAGCGTTGCAGCAGCGCATGCTCATCGAAACCGTCGCCGCGCCAACCAAGCGCGGCCCAGAACGCGCCATAGGTGAGTGCTCTTGGCTCGCCTGGAGCGCTCGCGCGGCGCAGTTTCGAGCGCGAACCGCTGGCGTCGATGACGAGGTCGAACGGCCCTGCCCTTCGTCGGTTGCCGCATATCAGCGTCGCCCGTTCGCCGGTCTCCAGAGCCTCGATCTCGACGCCGGTCTCGATGGCGATCGCCTCGCGCTGCGCGGCGCGGAAAAGCACGCCGAACAAGGCCGCCCGGTGCACCGCCAGCCCGAAGCGGCCACCGCGTTGCGCATCGTAGCGGACATCGAGCACCGTACGGCCCGTGGAAGCATCGGCGCCATGCAGGCGGTCGATACGGCTGCCCAGCGCGAGTATGTCGTCAAGCAGGCCAAGATCGGCCAGGACCGTCAGCCCTGTCGGCTGCAGAATCAGCCCGGAGCCGACCGGCTTCGGCTCATCGAAGCGCTCGAAGACCGTGACCCGATGCCCGGCACGCTTGAGATAGAGCGCCATGGCCAATCCCGCCGGCCCGGCGCCGGCAATTGCTATGTCGTAGGAAATGCCAATGCCCCCAAGCCGAACTGGCCGGGACAATCCTTCAGCCGCCCGACGAAATCAAGCCGCGGGTTTTAACTGCCGTTCAAGCCTGCATGGCATCAAAGCCGGAACGCGCGTCGCGCACCGCGTCATGATTGAGTTCGGCCCATAGGATCAGCTGATGCAAGGCGCCGAACATCGAATGCCCGAGATCGGTCAGGCTGTATTCGACGCTCGGCGGCTTGGTCGGGAACACTTCGCGATGCACATAGCCGTCACGCTGCAAATCATGGAGCGTCTGCGTCAGCATGCGCTGTGAGATATCGGGCACCAGCCGCCGCAATTCGCCAAACCGATAGGGCTTTTCGGCCAGCGCCATCATCAGCAGCGAGCTCCATTTGCCGCTCACCCCCTGGATGACATCGCGGACTGGACAATTTGCAAAATTGCCGCCGCCGGAGATCGCCTTGTAGACCTCCATCTTCGATCTCAGATTGACGATCTTGCTGTCCACCGCTGGTTCCCTGCGCCTGCCTACCTCCCGAAAAACTGCCTTCTTTACGGCCCAGGGTCAATTCCTATTTTAGTGCTGGTCTCTTTTTGAGACTGCCACTCGAGCCGCCTTAGCGGCGCAATGTCAGGATCTTCCATGACCGAAACCCTTCTCGTCACCGGCGCTTCCGGCCAGCTCGGCCGCGGCGTCATCAACCATCTGCTGGACACGTTCAAGGTTCCAGCGGCACGGATCATCGCCACCACCCGCAATCCGGAAAACCTCGCCGGCCTGGCGGCCCGAGGCGTCATCACAAGGGCGGCTGACTTCGACGACACACTATCGTTGGAGTCTGCGTTCAAGGGCGCCGACAGGGTGCTGATCATCTCGACCGGCGAGATCGACCTGCTTCACGGCAAGCGCCTGAGGCAACACGAGAACGCGGTTGCCGCCGGGAAGAAGGCCGGCGTTTCCCACCTTCTCTACACCTCGATGCCTAATCCAGAACCGGTTTCGCCGGTGCTGTTTGCCAATGATCACTACGGCACCGAGCAGGCGATCAAGGCGAGCGGCATCCCTTACACGATCTTCCGCAACGGCTGGTACCAGGAGAACCTGTTCATGGCCCTGCCGCAGGCCATTGCCTCGGGACACTGGTATACGTCCGCCGGCGACGGCCGCATGGCGCACGGTGCGCGCGACGACATGGCGGCAGCGATTGCCGCCGGCCTCGTTACCGTTTCGAACGAAAGCAAGACTTACACCTTGACCGGCCCGCAGGCCTACACCACCGCGGAGATTGCGGCCCTGGTAAGCGAGGTCACCGGCAAGCCGCTAGATGTCGTGCAGGTTCCGGATGAAGCCCTGACCGAGGGCGTGAAGGCGGCTGGCGTTCCCGAGGACTTTGCCCGCATCATCGTGTCGTTCGACGCCAACACGCGTTCCGGCCGCATCGCCATGGTGACGGACGCGGTCGAGACGCTTTCCGGCCGGAAGTCGAAGACGCTGAAGCAGTTCCTCGAGGCAAACAAGGCCGCTCTGGCCGGCTGAAGCAGCGTTTCGCGGAGGAACGGCGCCACCGGCGAAGCTCCAATCTTCCCCTCGTGGGCAGGGCTATCGCATATGGAATTCCTGAGATGTCTGCCCGGCACGGACCCCCACCCCTAACCCCTCCCCACAAGGGGGAGGGAACGCTGCCG
>NZ_RZRV01000017.1:0-4641 GCF_004023085.1 Mesorhizobium sp. M7A.F.Ca.US.010.02.1.1
GAATTCCAGGTCGCCGAGCGGCGGAACGTTGATCTGATGCACGGATGCACCGGCGCCACCAGCGCCGCCGATGTAGAAGCCGGTCCAGTTGTAGGCTGGCGTCTCGAAAGCAGCACCGCCGCCGTTCTGCGCACCGAAACGGTAATTGGCTGCGATCTGGAAGGTATGGCGCGAGGTGTCAAGATTGAGGAGACCGTCCGGAACTCCGACAAGGCCAGCGTCGGAAAGAAGATCGTCCTTGGTCCCGAAGCGCGTATAGCGATACTCAGTCTTGATCGTCCAATTGCTGTTGATGGCCGTTTCGATGCCACCTCCGACAAAATACCCGCTCTGATCCCAATCAAAGTCGAAGCCGGCGTTCGTATCGAGCTTGTACTTCTGCCAGGAATAGCCACCCAGCACGTAACCCAGAGTGTTCGGCGTCAAGAGGTAGCCGAGACGCAGGCCAGCGTCGAAACCGTAGGTTTCCTTGATCGAAGCGTCGAACCCCGTAATGTCCAGCGTGGTCCCGATGTTGCCGACGTGAGCGTCCAGCAGACCTCCGATGAGGAACCGGGGCGAGACCATATAGTCATAGCCAACCGTCAGCTCACCATAGACGCCTTCGCCACCAATGCCGTTCAGCGAGATTGGAATAAAATCGCTGCCGAGCTTGTGTACGTTGGCACCGGCACCGACGCCGAAACCAACGTAGAGGCCGCTCCAGTTAAAGCCGGCAGCTTCTTCTACCGGTTGCACGACGTCAGCTGCATGAGCAGCAGACATCAAAGCTACAGCAGAAACAGCACCAAGAAGAAAAGATTTCGCGGATGTGCGAATGAACATATGCCCGTACCCCAATGAATAAACCCAGAATGTCTCTAGCAGGGAGTCGGCCGGTACGGGAATGACAAATATGCAACAATGATGAGCAAAGTGCCGTTGCGTCACGTGTTTCGACACCAAGCTTTGCCTGAAAAACAGGCTCGCAAGAAAAAAACCGCCGGCTTGGAACCGGCGGGCTGGATTGAAAGGAGCTGTTTTCGCGAAAAATCAGGCGGCAAGTACGGCTTTCGGCTCGACCAGTTCGTAGCCGAGCGCCTCGGCGACTGCCCGGTTGGTGATCTTGCCTTTATGGACATTGAGGCCGTTGCGCAGGTGATGATCGTCGACCAGCGCCTTCAGGCCCTTGTCGGCAAGCTGCAGGCCATAGTGCAGCGTCGCGTTGTTGAGCGCGTGGGCCGAAGTGACCGGCACGGCACCCGGCATGTTGGCGACGCAATAGTGGATGACGCCGTCGACCTCATAGGTCGGCTCGGCATGAGTGGTGGCGTGCGAAGTCTCGAAGCAGCCGCCCTGGTCGATGGCGACGTCGACCAGCACCGAGCCTTTCTTCATGCCCGACAGCATTTCGCGCGAAACCAGTTTTGGTGCCGCGGCACCCGGGATCAGCACCGCGCCGACGACGATGTCGGCTGAAAAACACTCTTCTTCCAGCGCCTCGACAGTCGAGTAACGGGTGTGGACGCGGCCGGCGAAGAGGTCGTCGAGCTGGCGCAGGCGCGGGATCGAGCGGTCGATGATGGTGACGTCGGCGCCAAGGCCGGCCGCCATCCTGGCCGCGTGCAGGCCGACGACGCCACCGCCGAGCACGGTGACCTTGCCGGGCAGCACGCCGGGCACGCCACCCAGCAGCACACCGCGGCCGCCATTGGCCTTCTGCAGCGCCGTGGCGCCGGCCTGGATCGACAGGCGTCCGGCAACTTCCGACATCGGCGCCAGCAGCGGCAGGCCGCCACGGTCGTCGGTCACAGTCTCGTAGGCGATTGCCGTCACGCCGGACGCAAGCAGGCCCTTGGTCTGCTCCGGATCCGGCGCCAGGTGGAGGTAGGTGTACAGGATCTGGCCTTCGCGAAGCTGCGCCCATTCGCTGGGCTGCGGTTCCTTGACCTTGACGATCATGTCCGACCTGGCGAACACCTCGGCGGCCGTCTTGGCAATCGTGGCGCCGGCGGCGCGATAGGCGTTGTCATCGGCGCCGATGCCGGCCCCGGCGCCGGTCTCGACCAGCACTTCGTGGCCATGGGCGACATATTCGCGGACCGAGCCGGGAGTGAGGCCGACGCGGTATTCGTGGTTCTTGATTTCCTTGGGGCAGCCGACGCGCATTTTCTTCTCCTGATCCGGCCCTTTGGGCTCGTTCCCTGTATGGATGGAGTGAACCACGAATCGTTGCGCAGGTGTTTGCGAATGCGCTTGCGCCAACCGGCCGGTTTCGATAATCGTTGCGCGAAATAACAAGATATTCGCAGGATTCACGAATAATGACGCTCGACAGGATTGATATCGCCATTCTTGAGGCATTGCAGAAGGATGGCAGGATACCCAACGCGGCACTTGCCGAAAAGGTCGGCCTATCGCAGTCGGCCTGTTCGCGCCGGCTCGACAATCTGGAGAAATCCGGAACCATCCGTGGCTATCATGCCCGGCTTTCCAATACAGCACTTGGCCACCAGATGACGGCGATCGTGCACATATCGCTGTCGGGACAGTTCGAGAAGACTCTGTCGGATTTCGAGGCGGCGATCAAACGCTGCCCGAACGTGCTGTCCTGCCATCTGATGTCGGGCGAATATGACTACATCCTGAGGATCGCGGCCAAGGATCTCGTCGACTATGAGCGAATCCACAAGGAATGGCTGTCGGCGATGCCGCATGTGACCAAGATCAATTCGTCGTTCGCCTTGCGTGAGATCGTCGACCGTACGGCCATGGGCATGAAGCCGGAGATGGCCTAGTTCCTCGACACAGAAGTTCTGACGGGTCGCTGCATAGACAAACCACCTGCCTTCGATTTGCGGAAACGGGCGTCACTTCGTCATCCACGGGCGGAGCAAGGAGTGTAGCGACGCAGCGCAGACCCGAGGATCCATGCCGCGACTTCAAAGCGTCACTACGGTGCAGAGTTCTGCTCGGCTGCATTCCTTGGTCAAGGTCACGGCATGGATCCTCGGGTCTCCGCGACGGAGCTTCGCTCCTGCTTCGCCCGTGGATGACGAAGGTGGGTGCCTTGGGTCAATCCCGAATGCCTCTGCGATCCATCGAGACGAACCATGACAACCTGGCTGCTGACAGGCCGCTAACCACCCTGTGGGGCCTGGGCTAGCTGACCGCCGTTACCACCCGATCCATCGGGATATCGTGCGGCTGCGGGTAGATGGTCGCGATGCGCTGCAATTCGTAGCCGACGCCGATGACCAGCGGCTTGAACGGCATCGCTGCCAGCGTACGGTCGAAGAAACCGCCGCCATACCCCAGGCGGTAGTTCTGGGGATCGATGCCGACGATCGGCGAGATGACGATGTCCGGCAGCACCGGATCGCCCTCGGCCGGGATCGGGATGTTCCAGACACCTTTCTCCAGCCGGTCGCCCGCTTTGTAGACGCGGAAGATCAGCGGCTGCCCCTTCTCGATGACGATGGGCAGGGCGGTGCGGCCGCCGCGTTCGTTTATGGACGCCATCCAAGGCCGCAAATCCGGCTCGCCGCGAAACGGCCAATAGAGACTGACCATGCGCCCGGCGATCTCGCCGATCATCGCGTCGAGGCTTTCCGCAATGCTTTGCGACATTACCGTTCGGGCGTCGGCCGAAACAGCAAGACGCGCGGCGATCAGGCGTTCGCGCTCGGCTTTGCGCCAGCGTCTCACATCGGTCCAGTCGCTCGAAGGCGCACGGAATTGCGGATCGAGTTCGTGCATGAAACAGGGCGGCGAAGAATATTGCGCCGGAGCATCGTCGTCACGATCGTTGGCCATGCCTCACCTCAGCGCGTGTTCGATGACGCTATACCTCGCGATACGATACAACATGTGCATTCACGACATGCAACGACGAGTCTCGGGCACTGTCCATCTGTTGTTGCATTGCACAAAAATACCTACATCCAGGACAGGCAATCTTGCTATCGGGGTGAACGAAATGAACGAAGCTAGGCATCATGTCGTCGTTGTCGGCGCGGGTTTCGGCGGCCTCGAGTTCACCCGTGCACTTGCTGGCGCGCCGGTCCGTATCACCATGATCGACAAGCGCAACCATCACCTCTTCCAGCCGCTGCTCTACCAGGTGGCGACGACGGCGCTGGCCACTTCCGAGATTGCCTGGCCGATCCGCCACCTCCTGCGCAAGCGCAAGGATGTGACGACGCTGCTCGCCAATGTCACCGGTGTCGACCGCGCCGGCAAGCGCGTGCTGCTCGATGACGGCAGCGCGGTCGCCTACGACACGCTGGTGCTCGCCACCGGTGCCCGCCACGCCTATTTCGGCCATGACGAATGGGAACCGTTCGCACCTGGCCTGAAGACGTTGGAGGACGCCACCACCATTCGGCGCCGCATTCTCCTGGCCTTCGAACAGGCCGAGCGGGAGACCGATCCCGCCAAACGCCAGGCGTTGCTGACCATTGCGATCGTCGGCGGCGGACCGACCGGCGTCGAGCTTGCCGGCACCATCGTCGAGCTGGCGCATGACACGCTGCGCGGCGAATTCCGCAACATCGACACGCGGCAGACGCGCGTGGTGCTGATCGAGGCCGGCGACCGCATTCTGGCCAATTTCGCACTGAAACTTTCCGACTATGCCAGCAAAGCGCTCGAGCGGCTCGG